>JBFINV010000001.1:0-22913 GCA_041611015.1 Acidimicrobiales bacterium
AAGGCGAGCGCGGTTCCACCGACGGTGACGGGATCGTCGATCTCGCTCAGGGCGTCGGGTTCGTCGACCGCGATGTTCTGCGTGGCTGCTCCGATGACCCACCAGCTGTCGTCGGGGCCGAGCTGGCGCACGAACACCGTGGTGACCGGGCCGCCGGGATCGGGCCTCACGTCCACCTCGCCCGAGCGGCTGTCGCCGCGGGCGAACTCGCTCAGCACCGGGTCCTCGAATCCGATGAAGTCCACGGCGAAGGCCCTGGTCGCTGCCACGGGATCGTCGTAGCGGACCGAGGAGTCGGCCCAGGGCCAGACTGCACCCGTCAACGGATCGGGTGTGGGTTCGGGCGTGGCGGTTGCCTCGGCGGTGGCCGTGGGCTCAGAGGTGGCGGTGGGCTCCGGGGTGCTGGTGGCCTCGGGCGTGGGGGTGGCCTGGGGAGTCGGCGTGGGGCCGGGCGTGGCCTCCCCGGCGGTGGTCGGCTCCGGAGTCGCAGTGGCCTCGACCGAGGGCACCGCAGTGGCGGTTGCCCCCGGCGTCGGCTCCGAGGTCTCGACGTCGTCTCCGTCGCGGGTGACGATCACCACGATGAGCACCACGATTGCGATCACGACCGCACCCATGGCGGTTGCGTACCAGGCCGGTACGCCCTGCCAGAAGCTGCGACGCCTGGCGTGTTCGGGAGGCTCCGGCGGCGGGTCCAGCGGTTCGTCCAAGGCCTCAGACTACCGAAGGGCCCTCCGGCTCGACCGTCACCTCCCCGGATCGACCCTCGGCTCATACGTTTCAGCTCACGTGTCGCCGGAGAACAAGATGGGCCCGGTCGGTTGCGTCGACCCCGTGGCCGGCTCGACGGTGACCCCCCACCCCTCGGTGTGGCGATCCTCGACCTCGAGCACGGCTTCGACTCGGCCCCCGACGGGGACGAACACACCGGCAGGCGAGGCTCTGCCTCCCGCGAGCTGCCAGAGCGCGTACGCCCGCTCCGGTCCCGGATCCAGCAGGCCGTCGGCCACGACGGCCACCCGATCCGCACCCGGCGACCAGACCACGGTGACGGTGGCCGAGTCTTCTGCTCCGGCGAGCTCGCTCACCACGCCGTCCGCCGAACCCAGGATCGCGTCGACGTCATGGGAAGGTCGATCGGATCGGAGAGGGGTGATCCCGGCGACGATGACCACCGACGCCGCCAGGGCGAGCGCCGCTGTCAGGCTCAGCCTCTTTCGGCGCGGGTGCCGTCCCGCGGCCCGGATTGCGCTGGTGGGGGCAGGCACCTGGGACGTCCGGGCCACCGCCGCCAACACGTCGCCACGGGCCCTTGCCGGCGGCGCGGTCGCGGCGGCGGTGGCGAGTGCGGCCATGACCCCGGCCAGCTCGTCTGCGAGCCGGGAGCAGGCTGCGCAGCGGCTCGCATGGGCGAGGTGCTCGGCCTGTTCGTACTCCTCACAGGCATCGAGGGCGACCAGCGCGGCCAGCTCCTCGCGGGCTCGGCTCGGCGAGCGCGATGGCACTCACCCGACCTCCATGGCCGGGTATGCCAGCTGCTCGGCGGGGATCCGGGCGTCGATGCGCCATCTGGGGGTCATGCTCGAGGTTCGGGCCCGGCGGCCAGTCGGATTGGTGCTCGGGGCCCTCACCGCAGCGGCGGCCCGCCGCCCGCGCTGGCGCGGTGCTCGCTCGGGCCGGTGTGGGCGGGACACAGCGTGATGGCCGAGCTCGCCAGAGCGATGTGGGAGAAGGCCTGCGGGAAGTTCCCCAGCTGGCGTCCCCCGCGGGGGTCGTACTGCTCGGCCAGCAAGCCCACGTCGTTGCGAAGCGACAGCAGCTGCTCGAACAGCTGGGTGGCCTCGTCGTGGCGGCCCATGAGCGCCAGGCAATCGACCAGCCAGAAAGAGCAGAGCAGGAACGTCCCCTCCTCGCCCCCGACACCGTCGTCGGCGAGCTCGTCCACGAGGTACCGCCTCACCAGGCCGTGATCGGTCAGCTCCCGCTGGATGGCTTCGACGGTGGCCACCACCCGGGGGTCGTCGGCTGGCAGGAAACCGACCAGCGGGATCGCCAGCGCTGCGGCGTCCAACGCCGAGCTGCCGTAGGCCTGGGTGAACACCCCCCGCTCGTCGACACCTCGGGCGCACACCTGCGCGTGGATCTGATCGGCGATGGTCCGCCACCGGCGGGCATCGCCGTCGAGGCCGTCGCGCTCGACGGCACGCACTGCCCGGTCGAAGGCCACCCAGGCCATGACCTTCGAGTGGGTGAAATGAGCTCGGCCGCTCCGTACCTCCCAGATGCCCTCGTCGGGCTGGTCCCAGTTGTCCTCGAGCCAAGCCAGCATCTCTCGCTGGATCGCCCAGGCCAGCGGATCGGGCTCGATGCCGGAGGCCCGGGCCTCGTCGAGGGCATCCATGACCTCGCCGAACACGTCGATCTGCACCTGATCGACCGCGCTGTTGCCCACCCGGACCGGCCGGGACGAGGCGAAACCCTCCAGCCAGTCGAGCTCGAGCTCGGGCAGCCGGCGCTCGCCACCGATGCCGTACATGATCTGCAGCTGGGCCGGGTCGCCGGCGACCGCCCGGATCAACCAGTCACGCCAGGCCGTGGCCTCGCCGGTGCAGCCGGCCTGCAGGAGCGCCAGCAGGGTGAGGGTGGCATCGCGCAGCCAGCAGTAGCGATAGTCCCAGTTGCGTTGGCCGCCGATCCACTCCGGCAGCGAGGTGGTCGGCGCGGCCACGATGGCCCCGGTCTGCTCGTGCGTCAGGGCCTTCAGCACGAGGAGCGAACGCCGAACGTCATCTCGGTAGGCGCCCTCGTAGGCGATGCGATCGCTCCAGTCGGTCCACCAGCGGGTGGTGGCGTCGATCACCTCGGCCGGGTCCGCGGCTCCTGGCGGCTCTCCGTGTGACTGGTGCCACGCCAGCTCGACACCCACTCGGGCACCCGCGTCGACGTCGGCCTCGGCCACGGTGAGCCCACCTTCACGGCGCAGATCCAGGGGGGTTCGCAGCATGAGCGCGTCGGGCCCCGCGACGAGGTGCAGCCCCCCGGCGCCGTCGCTCACCCAGGGCACGACCGAGCCGTAGTCGAAGCGAACCAGCAGCTCCATTCGCACGGGCACGGATCCGTCCAAGCCCTCGATCAGCCGCACCAGGCGGTGCTGGCCGTCACCGACGTCGAGGGCGTCGGTGACGACGATGGTGCCGGTGTCGCAGCGGTGCGTGGTCTCGAGGACCATGGTGCCGGGCCGGTATCGGCGCTGGGAGTCGTGCGGCACCGTCGGCGCGATCGACCAGCGTCCGTTGTCGGCGGTACCGAGCAGCGCGGCCAAGCAGGCGGGCGAGTCGAAGCGGGGCAGGCACAACCAGTCGATCGAGCCTGTGAGCGACACCAGCGCTGCCGACCGGCGATCGCCCAGCAGGGCGTAGTCCTCGATGCGTGGGTTCACAGCGTCCAAAGCGGTGGCTCCTCGGGCCGCCCCGACGGTAGCCCCCCGGGCCGTCGTCGGTTCCGGCGGCGGTTTGACCGGGCGAGGGCCGGGGTACCTCGCTCGAACTGGCAGAGCCGAGATTGGAGCCACCGATGGTCCGACCCCAGAGCGAAGAGTTGAACCGCAGCGGCAAGACCCCGCTCGACCCCGACAGCATCGAGAGCGACCTCGAGGCCCGGCGCCAGCCGACCGACCAGTCGGGTCCCACCGGTCCGGTGCCGCCGGAGAACCAGCCAGGCCACGAGCCCGAGCGCGACCAGGACCAGCCGGTGCTCGACGAGGACGGTGAGCGACGATGACCCAGCGAGGCTCCAGCAAGGTCGGACCGATGGAGGACGAGCAACGCAAGCACGAGGAGCAGCCGTTCCTGGACGGTGCCCCCGTCGAGGAACGCAGCCAGTTCCGGCGCCGGGAGACCGCCGGTCCCGGCGAGCCCGACACCGACCCGGGCCGGCGCCCCTTGACGGCAGAACCGGGTCCCGACGGGCAGTCGATCGACGACAGGAACCGTCGGGCCGACTTCGCCCGCTGGACCCAGCCCTCCTGGTTCCCCCTCGATGCTGCGAGCCTGTCCGAGCGCCTCCGCAACCAGACCGCTCCCCGCTGGATCGTCGAGCGGGTCGACCAGCTCGATCCGGCCACCGTTCTGGCATCGCCGGGTGCCGCCTGGGACCGAACCCGCTCCTGATCTGCGTTTCCCCGACGGTTGCGGCGGGTACATCCTCGCCTCAATCCCTGAAACCCCCGAGGAGATCACATGGAGACCATCAGGACGCTCGATGACATCATCGAGACGCTCGAGGACGGCCGTAAGGGCTTCGAGTCGGGCGCACAGAAGCTCGAAGAGGACGGATACACCGACATCGCCGCCACCTTCCGCAAGTACGCCGAGCAGCGGGGCCAGTACTCCGCACAGCTCCGCGAGCTGGCCGGCCGCCACGGCCTCGAGGTCGCGTCCGAGGGTTCGGTGGCCGGGGCCATTCACCGAGGCTGGATGGCGCTCAAGGACGCCATCGCCGGAGATGACCCCGAGGGCGTGCTCGACGCCGCCGAGCAGGGCGAGGACCACGCCGTGAGCGAGTACGAGGAGGCCCTCGACGGGTCGGAAGCCCTCGAGCTCCCCGAGGAGGTGCGCGAGACGCTGGCGCACCAGCTCGCCGGGGTTCGAGCCGCCCACGACGAGGTCAAAGCCCTCCGCGACGCCTTCGACGCCTGATACCAGGGCGCGAATGCAGGGCCCGGGGTTCGACCCCGGGCCCTGCCGCGTCTGCGTTTGGCAACATGGGCCGATGCGAACCGTCTGGGTGTTCGGTGACCAGCTCAACCGCGACATCGGTGGGTTGGCTGGGGCCGATCCCGGCCAGACTCGGGTCCTGCTCGTGGAGAGCGAGGAGATACTCGGGCGTGGCCGCCACGTCCAGCGCAACCACCTGGTGATCACGGCCATGCGCCGCTTCGCCCGGGAGATGACCGACGCCGGCTTCGAGGTGGACCACCGCCGGGCTCGGAGCCTCGCTGCGGGAGTCCGTTCTCACGTCGAGGAGGTGAACCCCGACGAGGTGATCGCCACCGAGCCCAACTCGCGGCGGGCCCGCCGGCTCTGCGAACAGCTGGACGTCCGCCAGGTCCGGTCGAACCAGTTCCTGTGCCACCACGAGGACTTCGCGGGCTGGGCCGGGGACCGAGGCCGCCAGCTGCGGATGGAGGACTTCTACCGGTGGACGCGTCAGCGGCTCGGCTACCTGATGGACGGCGAGGAGCCAGCCGGCGGCGCCTGGAACTTCGATGCCGACAACCGGGAGCCGCCGCCTGAGGACCCGTCGATCTTCACCGAGCCCCCCACATCGCGCCTGGACGACGTCGACCGCGAGGTGCTCGACACCCTGCCCCCTGGTCGGGGCGAGGCGCCCGTAGGGATCTGGGCCACGTCGAGGCGAGCCGCGCTGGCGCGGTTGCGGCACTTCCTGGACCACGAGCTGCACCGGTTCGGGCCCTACGAGGACGCCATGACGACCGGCTCCTGGAGCCTGGCGCACTCGGTGATCAGCCCGTACCTCAACCTCGGCCTGCTGCTCCCCGGCGAGGTGTGTGACGCCGTCGAGGAGCGGTACCGCGACGAGGATCTCCCGATCAACTCCGTGGAGGGCTTCATCCGCCAGATCATCGGCTGGCGGGAGTACGTGTGGGGGCTCTACTGGCTCTGGCCCGACCACGTCGATTCGAACGAGCTCGACCAACGGCGGGAGCTGCCCCCTGCGTTCACCGGGGATGCCGGCACCGAGATGCGGTGCCTGGCCGACGTACTCGACGGCCTGACCCGCCGAGCCTGGGTTCACCACATCGCCAGGCTCATGGTGCTGTCGAACCTGTCCAACCTCTACGGCATCCACCCCCGGCGGGTCATGCAGTGGATGTGGGACACCTACATCGACGGCGCCGAGTGGGTGATGGTGCCGAACGTGATGGGCATGGGGCTGTGGGCCGACGGGGGACGCATGGCAACCAAGCCCTATGTGTCGGGTGGGGCCTACATCAACCGGATGAGCGACTACTGCGGAGGCTGCCGGTACGACCCCCGCCAGCGCGTCGGCGACGACGCCTGCCCGTTCACCACCCTGTACTGGGACTTCCTGGCTCGCCACCAAAATCGGTTGCGCGACAACAACCGGATGGCCCGTCCGCTCGCCAACATGGAGCGGCTCTCGGATCTCGACGCCGTACGCAATCGGGCCGAGACCGTGATCCGGGGCCTGCGCGAGGGTCGGATCTGAGCTGGCTCACCCGCGGGGTCGAGGGCCGGCTCGACCGCGACGGTCAGCCGCGGACCTGGTAGAGATCGCCGGTTGGCTCGTCGACGAGGGTGGTCCGGGGCATGGACCGGAGCCGGCCCTCCGACATGAGCTCGAGTAGTGCCGGAACCGGCTCGGGATCGGCGAAGTGGTCGGGGTCGTCGAAGGCCGGCGGGGCCCCGGTGGGGTCGTCCAGCCAGTGGGAGGCCTCCATCGCGATCCCGTTGGGATCGGTGAAGTAGATCGACTCCATCAGCCCGTGGTCGACGAAGTCGGTGACCTCGCAGCCTGCCGCCTGCAACCGCTGCCGCAGCCCGTCGAGAGCCTCGTGGTCCGGCAGATCGAGTGACAGATGATCGAAGTGCCCGGCCCGGGCGTCGAACACCCCCGCCGGCTTGGCGACGGCCTCGGTGGTCTCGCCGGTGTACTGGAAGAACGCCACCGAGGATCCACCGACGTCGAAGAAGTAGTGGCGGAACGTCGGGGTCCCGACCGTCGCCACCAGCTCGGCGCCCATGACCCCGTGCCAGAAGCGCACGGTGGCGTCCATGTCGTTGGTGATCAGCGCCAGGTGGTTGAGCCCCTTCCAGGGGACCGAGGCGTTCTGGATGTCGCTCACGGTGTGACCTCCGCAATCGTCGGGTCCGGGAACCCGAAGCTAGCCGCTGGGACCGGCCAAGCGACCGTCGAGCCGATGCCCCCGGCGGCTCAGGTGATCTCGGGAGCGGGCTGGCCACCGAGCCGGGGTGCAGGGGGCTCACGGGTCGGGTGATCGGGCTCGCCGTGCCGCTCAGCGGCCCCGTCGTCGGTGCGCGACTCGGCGACGTCGGGGCCGGGCTGGCCCGTCCCCTCGCCGACGACCAGCATCGGCGGGGGTTCGGCAGCTTCAGTCCCGTCGGCCTCGTCGACGGCGTGCTCCAGCTCCTGTTGGGCCAGGTAATGCTCGGTGAACTCGACCTGGGACGTCAGCCGGTCCAGCTCCCCCTGGGCGCTGCGTTCCCGGTGATCCAGGCGGTCGATGCTGTCCTTGGTGCCGTAGAGCACGACCACGTCGCCGGGATGGAACGCGGTCTTGCCCGACGGGGCCCCGACCCAATGACCGTCGCGGCGGTCGATGCCCAGCACCACGATTCCCTCCTCGGGGAGGTCGAGATCGCGCAGGGGCACGCTGCACATCCAGTCGTCCTCCTCGACCTCCACCTCGGCCACCACCCAGTCCTCGGCCAGGCGAAGCAGCCCCACGTAGTCCCTGGTGTCGAGGTCGGTGAACCGGCGCAGCCCCCGCTCGATCACCCGTGAGAGCGCCCGGTTCATCCATCGGCTCCGGGCTGCCATCCACACCACGGCCAGGCCGCCGGCCAACAGCGCCAGCCGTAGCAGGGCCTCGTCGGAGTCGCTGACGTCGCCGAAGGACAGCAGCAGCGAGACCAGCACTGTGACCACGCCGGCGTTGCCCAGCAACACCAGGGTCATGATGATCCGGCGCCGCAGCGGGTGGTTGACCACCGACTCCGACTCCGAGGTCGTGAACCCCACGCCGCTGAACGCCGAGCGGGCCTGGAACTTCGCCGACTCCTGGGACAAACCCGTGAGGGTAAGCATCACCGTGGCGATACGGGTGATGAGCAGCGAGGTGATGACCACCACGAACAGGCCGATGAGACCGATCACCGACCTACGCCTCCGGCGGGCCGAGCGGTCGTGATGCTCATGCCACAACGATAGGGCGCTCGGTGCTCCGGCCCAGCACTGGGGAGAACGCCCGTGAGCCCCGATCCGTGCTCAAATGGCGGGCCATGGAGCGACGCGCGGACGGACGGGGTCACGCCACGTGGGCCGTCGACCTCGACGAAGCCATCACCTGGCTGCGGGAGCTGTCGGTCGAGGAGCTGGCCGCGCGCGGTCTCAGCGTCGAGGGCACCTTCGACGAGGTCGACGACCCGGTGCTCCTCGGGCCCGACGGGGAACCGGTGGAGTCCTGGCGCGAAGAGCACCCCTACGACGAGCGCATGAGTCGTGACGAGTACGAGCGGACCAAGCGGTTGCTCCAGATCGAGCTGCTGAAGGCCCAGAGCTGGCTGGGCGAGACCGGTCGGCGGCTGGTCGTCGGCTTCGACGGTCGGGACGCGGCCGGCAAGGGTGGGACCATCAAGCGCTTCGTCGAGCACCTGAACCCCCGGGGGATGCGGGTGGTCGCGCTCTCCGCGCCGACCGACCGGGAGCGGGGCCAGTGGTACTTCCAGCGGTACGTGGGCCACCTACCCACCGCTGGCGAGATCGTCCTCTTCGACCGGTCATGGCACAACCGGGCCGTGGTCGAACCGGTCATGGGGTTCTGTACCGGTGCCGAGTACGAGGAGTTCATGCGAGCGGTGCCGCTGTTCGAGGAGATGCTGGTGCGCTCGGGCATCGTCTTGGTGAAGCTCTGGTTCTCCGTGTCCCGGCTGGAGCAGCTGACCAGGTTCACGATCCGGCGGATCGACCCGGTCCGGCAGTGGAAGCTCAGCCCCCTGGACCTGGCGTCGCTCGACCGCTGGGACCAGTACACCGCAGCCAAGGACGAGATGTTCCGCCGCACCCACCACGAGCTGGCGCCCTGGACGGTGGTGCGCTCGAACGACAAGAAGCGGGGCCGGGTCGAGGCCATGCGGTTCGTGTTGAGCAAGCTCGACTACCCGGGGCGCGACGACGATCTCATCGGCCGACCCGATCCGTTGATCGTCGGGCCCCCCGACCTCGGCGGACTCGAGCTCAGCTGATCCCGCGGCTCACTGGCGAGCTCGGGAGCGTTCCAGCGCCTCCGCGAGATGCCGGAGGAAGGTGTGCAGGGTGGCATCCACCACCCGGCTGGCGAGGGCATGCTCGATGAGGCCCCGGTGCCGGGGCCGGGGCGGGCTGTACGTTCCCTCGAGGGTGATCTCGGTGGTGGCCCCCCGACCCTTCGAGATGATGGGCCTGACGTGGAGCGACGCCTCCACGTTCGGCAGCAGCCGCCGGGTGTCGTCGGCCCGCCACTCGATGGGGATGACCGACTTGCTGCGCGAGCGCTGGATCTCGCCGATCACCACGTCCACCCGCTCCTCCCGGTCGAAGAACCCGAGCTGCTTCTCCAGGTAGCCAGCCAGATCGGCCGCGAATGCGGCCGCGGTCCGGGTGGCGGCCTCGATCAGCGCCACACCGTGCTGCTCGAGCTCGTCGCAGATCGCGTCGTAGGGCCGGGTGACGTAGGCGTGGTGGTGGACCGGGAGGCCCAATGTCACCTCCCAGGATGATGTCGAGACTCAGATGACCCTAGCTCGGCTCGGGTCCGGCACGCCCGCCGGCGGATTGCCAGCCTCAGGACCAGTCGAACACCGGATGTCGCCAGCGATACGCAACGGCGCCGTCGAGCGTGGCGGGGATGCCTGCGAGCACCGTCGGGTGATCGGGCTCGATACCCAGGTCGGTCCACAGGCGGCGACTGGCGACCGGGAGCGACAGGTTCCAGCCCCGGACGGTGTCAGCGCTCACGAGCGTCGGGCCCAGCCGGCCGAGGATGGGGCCCGCCACTGCGGCTGCGGTCACCGCCAGCGCCGCCGGGGCACGACGAACCATGATCCGGGGTGCGTAGGCCCGGAGGATGTCGAAGAAGTCGTTCCAGCTCACGGTGTCGTGGTCGGCGACGGGGGCGATGCCGGTCCAACTCCGGATGGCCGCGGCGATGAGCACGCGCGCCGCGTCGTCGACGTGGAGCTGGGCGAAGGGGTTGTCACCCCGACCCGGGAAGATGACCAGCCGGCGTCTGGCCAGTCCGAAGAGCACGCTCTGGGGCCCGTAGACGTGAGGGAGGCGTATGGCTGCGACCGAGGGCCCTCCCTGCCGGCTGATCTCGTCGAGGATCCGCTCGGCGTCGAGCTTCGCCTGACCGTAGGCGAGCACGGGGTTCGGGACGGTGTCGTCGCCCACGGGCTCGGTGCCGTCGTGCACGAAGAGGCTCGAGCCGAACACGATGTGGGCCACCCCTGCGGCTGCGGCTGCGTCTGCAAGTCGGGAAGTCCCGTCGACAATGGTGGGTCGGAGCCGCGTGTACGACTCGAAGGTGGCTCGCCCGCCCAGGTGGATGACGGCGTCGATGCCATCGACGGCTCTCTCGAGGGACGGGGGAGAGAGCAGGTCACCGTGGACTGCCTCGATGTCGAGCCCAGCCAGCAGCGGGGCTCGGCTGAGACGGCGCACCAGCACGCGCGGCCGCAAGCCGGCGACGGCGAGCTGGCGGACGACCTCGACGCCGATGAAGCCGGTCCCGCCGGTCACCAGGATGCGCATCATGTCAGCCTCGCGCGCGCGCGGGGCGGTGGGTCGAGCTGTCGTGCCGGTCGCGTGCCAGACTCGTCCGGCAGATGACAGCCCGAGCGACGTAGGAGGCCGCTTTGGACATCGACCCCGTCATTTCGGCAGCTAGAGCCGCCAGAGAGAGGGCCTATGCGCCGTACTCGGAATTCCGCATGGGCGCGGCGGTCCTCACCGCATCGGACACGATCGTGGCGGGCACGCTCGTGGAGAACGTGTCGCTCGGCCTGGCGATGTGCGCCGAGCGGGTGGCCTTGTTCGGTGCGGTGGCGGTGGGGGAGCGGCCGGTCGCGCTGGTCCTGGTCTCTCCCCGGACCGACGACGAGATCACCTTGCCCTGCGGGGCCTGCTTGCAGGTCGGCCTCGAGCTCGGCGGCCGGGACCTGCCGGTGGTGGCGGTCACGCCCGAGGGCGAGGAGGCCAGGGCCACCGTCGCCGACCTGCTTCCCCGGGGGCCCCGGAAGAAGGGGTCGGGCTCGATCTAGGAGGCCAAGGTGCCCGAGTACACCTGCCAGGCCAGAGCGCTCTTGGCCACCAGGCTCAGGACCACGTAGACCTTCTCGCCGAAGAGGTAGTCGACGAAGCGACCGCGACCCCGGTACTGGAGCCACTGGTTCAACGCGAAGCAGTTGAAGAGCGCGAACAGCGAGACGAAGATGCCATAGACGAAGCCCGGGACCCCGTCCCCTTCACCCGCGGCGGTGACGAGAGCCACCGTGATGGCGATCCAGGGCACCGCTCCGGCCATGCACCCGAACACGAATGGCCACCAGTTGACATCGTCCCGAGGCTGGTTCACGTGCTCCATGAGGAGCCCGAACAAGATCATGGCCGCGTTCACGCCGAACAGGCCGACCAGGGCGTACAGGTTGGTGATGCCGGTCAGCATGGCGATCAGCACGATCATCACCGAGGCGCTGATCGAGTACTCGATCCAGCGAGCGTCGTTCACCCCGCGTCGGAGGTTGGCCTCGTACCAGCGGACCACGCCCGGCGCAGCCATGAGCAGGTGGTCAGCCGCGGCCAACAGCAGGAACAGGGCGATCGCCAGGGAGAAGCGCAGGTCGAAGAAGACCTTGGTGACCTCCAAGGGGGTCCCGGGGGGACCGGTCTGGACCGGCGCCTGTACCGGGATCGCGAAGTCGTTGCTGATGACCAGCAGCACCGCGGCCTGGGCCAGGTGCGCCAGGCCGACCCCGACGTTCCACCGGCGGAGGTCGCGAAGCTGGTCGTCGACGGTCACGGGCGCCGACCCTATCGCCGAGTCGGGCGCCGACAGCAGTCCAGCTACTGGGTTCCGGCCCCGGTGTCCCGGGCCAGCTCCGCCGCGAAGCTCCGGATCCGGTCGTTGTCCTGGAACTCGCTCACCAGCTTGGTCTTGCGGTGCTCACCCCGCACCACCGAAAGCGGGTCCTGCTGGTCGCCGACGTAGCCGAGCGCGAACGCGCCCTGCCGGTAGCCCATCATCTCGAGCAGGTCGTCGTCGAGGGTGCGGGCGATCTCCATCGGGCAGGCCAGGTACTGGTTCTCCTCCTGGCGGACCCAGCCGACGGCGTAGGTGATGTTGACGCCTTGTCGCACGCCGTCGCTGGTGTTGGCGCCGGCGCCGTGGAGCACCTTGCCCTCGTAGAACAACACGCTTCCCCGGCCCATGGTGGCCTGGTCGGCACGGGCGGCCCGCGCTGCGTTCTCGCTGAGCCCGGAGGTGCCCGCGGCGATGTGGGTGGCCCCGTTGGTCTCGGTGAAGTCCGTGAGGGCCCACATGGTGTTGCACTGCACGTGGTACGAGGCCGGGAACGGGTAGTAGTCGAACGCCATCTCGTCTCGGTGCATCTTCTGGCGGGTCTCGCCGGGCTCGACGGTGATGATCTGGGTCAGATGGAGCTGCACCGTGGTCGCGTGGCCCAAGAAGTGCTCCACGGTGCCGACCGCCAGGGGGTGCATCACCAGCTCGCGAACCGTGGGACAGCGGGCGATCAGGGCTCCCGTCCGGCGGGTGTGGCGTCCGTCGTAGTCGTCGCGCCCTGCGGCCGAGGCCTCGACGTGGGGCGCGACCTCCTCGGCGAGACGATCGAGCACGGCCTCGTCGATCACGTCGTCGACGATCGCGTAGCCGAAGCGCCGGAGGTGGTCGCTGACCTCGGCGGGCGGGACCGTCGGGGGGAAGTGCTCGAGGGTCACCCGATCCAGGCTAGGGGAGACGCTGGGGCAACTAACCTGGCCGGTCGATGACCAGGGTCGTGATCCATGCCGACGACGTGGCCATGTGCCACGGCGCCAACACGGCCTTCGCCGAGCTGTCGAGGCTGGGGACCATCACCTCGGGCTCGGTCATGGTCCCGTGCCCGTGGTTCCCCGAGCTCGCCGAGATCGCGGCTGCGGACCCCGGTCTCGACATCGGGGTGCACCTGACGCTGAACGCGGAGAAGGCCGGCTACCGCTGGGGGCCGCTCACCGCCGTCGGTGCCACATCGGGGCTCACCGATCCCGACGGGTACTTCTGGCGCGACGTGGCCACGCTGCGCCGCCACGCCCACCCCGACGCGGTCGAGGCCGAGTGGCGGGCCCAGGTGGACCGCGCCCTCGGCGCAGGGATCGACGTGACCCATCTCGACACCCACATGGGGTCGGCGCTGGCTCCCGAGTGGTGCGACCGGTACCTCGCTCTCGCGCGGGACTACGGCGTGCCGGTCCTGGTGACCCGGACCCTGGGCAGCTACGGGCCCAGCGGGCACCTCGCCGGGGTGGCCGAGGAGGAGTTCGCTCCCTTCGTGGCCGCCGCAGCCGAGGCCGGCCTGCCGGTGTTCGACCGGGTGCTGGAGACCGACTTCGGCCGTCCTCCGGGCCAGCCTCCGGCCTACGAGCACATCCTGGGTGCCATCGAGGGCGGCGACGAGCTGGTGTACTGCGCCTTCCACCCCAACGCACCCGGCCCGGGCGAGGTGGAGGTCATCGACCGTCACAACCACCATGTGCGCACCGACGAGTACGAGCTCTTCGGCTCCTCCGCCTGGCGGGCCTGGCTGGACGAGCAGCCCTTCACCCTGACCGGGATGCGTGAGCTGCGCGACGCGGCCTCACCCTGAACCCGGCGCGCTCGCCTCGCCGCCGTCGAAGGTGGGCTCGGGGATGCCGGCCACGCCCGCATCGAGCGCCAGCAGCCGGTCGCCGATGCTGGTCACGTAGAGCGTGGTCAGATCGGGGCCGCCGAAGGCGGGCATGGTCGGGGCCCCGACGGGGAGCTCGATACGGCGGTCCAGGGTCCCCTCGGGGGTGATCCGGATGACCGCACCGCCGCGCACCGACGCCGACCAGTAGCAGCCGTCGGCGTCGACGCAAGCACCGTCGGGCTTGCCCGGCAGGTCGCCGTAGTCGAAGAAGACCCGCTCCCCTGAGCGGTGCCCGGTGTCAGGGTCGTAGTCCCAGAGCCGGATGATGCGGGTGGGGGTGTCGGCGAAGTACATCCGGCGGCGGGCCGCGTCGAAGGCCAGGCCGTTGGGAACCCCGACGCCCACCTCGAGGGTCTCCACGGTCCCGTCACCACCGACCCGGTGGAGGCCGCCCCGGGCCAGGCCGTCGCCGGTGTCGGGCCACATGGTGCCGACCACGAACCGGCCCGCGGGGTCGCAGCGACCGTCGTTGCTCCGGTTGCCACGGTCCGGTGGTTCGAGGTCCACCCACGGGTCCAGCACTCCCGTGGAGCGGTCGAACCAGACCAACCGCAGCTCGAGGGCCACCAGCAGGCGCTCGGCGGAGGCGCTCAGCGCGAAGGAGCCCGGGCGCCCGGGCAGGGGGGCGGCCTCGTCGAGCCCGCTCGTCGGGTCGTAGCGGTGGATCGCCCGGCCGTCGATGTCGGCCCAGTACAGAACGCCCTCGGCTGCGCTCCACACCGGGCACTCGCCGAGCACCGCCGGCTCGGCCACCACGAAGTCGATCTCGGCCACGCCGCACGCCCCCTCTCATCCGCTAGGCCACGGGTACAGTTCGGAGATGTGCCACCGTAGGCCGAGGATCTGAGCCGTGCGGGTCCAGGTCCACGCCGAGCTCGAGACCGGCCTCCCTCCGGGCGACGACCATCCGTACCGATCCGGGCCCTGGCGCCCCCAGCACCGCGAGCTCGACGCCTGGGACCTCGACGTCGAGGGTGCGATCCCCGACGACCTCGCAGGGGTCTACCTTCGCAACACCGAGAACCCGTTGTTCGAGCCGATCCGCCGGTACCACCCCTTCGACGGCGACGGGATGATCCACGCCATGGTCTTCGAGGACGGCGAGGCCCGCTACGCCAACCGGTTCGTTCGCACCGAAGGCTTCCTGGCCGAGCAGGCGGCCCGGCGCAGCCTGTGGGCCGGGATCACCGAGCATCCCTCCGAAGCCGGGGCCGACCACGGTTCGGGGGCCCGGGGCATGCTCAAGGACAGCGCCAGCACCGACGTCATCATCCATGCCGGGGTGGCGCTGGCGAGCTTCTACCAGTGCGGCCGGCTCTGGGGCCTCGATCCTCGAACCCTCGATGACCTCGGACCCGCCAGCTGGGGTGGGCGGTTCCCCGCAGAGGGGGTGTCGGCCCACCCGAAGGTGGACGAGCACACCGGCGAGCTGCTCTTCTTCAACTACTCCGTCGTGGCCCCCTACATGCACTACGGCGTGGTCGACGCCGACGGCACGCTGGTCACCTACATCGACATCCCTCTGCCCGGTCCCCGGCTGCCCCACGACATGGCCTTCACCGAGAACTGGAGCATCCTCAACGACCTGCCCCTGTTCTGGGACCCGGCTGCGCTCGCCGAGGGCCACTACGCCAACCGGTTCCATCGCGACCTTCCGAGCCGGTTCGCGCTGGTGCCCCGCCACGGCAGCAGCGACGACATCCGCTGGTTCGAGGCCGAGCCCACCTTCGTCCTCCACTGGATCAACGCCTACGAGGATGGAGACGAGGTGGTCCTGGACGGCTTCTTCCAGCACAACCCGACCGCTCGGGGCGCGCCCCGGGCGCCCGGCGAGCACAAGGGCTTCGAGACCCTGGACATGAACGTGCTCGAGGCCCGAGCGCACCGGTGGCGCTTCGACCTCTCCACGGGACAGACCCGTGAGGAGCCGCTCAGCGACCGCTGCACCGAGTTCCCGACCGTCAACGGGCGCCACGGCGGCCGCCGGCACCGCTACTCCTATGAGGCTCGGTGCACGCATGGTCTGTTCGCGTTCGACGGTCTGGTCAAGCACGACATCGAGGCCGGAACCCAGCAGCTGATCGAGATGCCCGATGGCGTGTTCATCAGCGAGACCGTGATGGCGCCACGCCAGGGCTCCAGCGCCGAGGACGACGGCTACCTGGTCACCTTCACCATCGACGTCCCCAACGACCGCTCGGAGTGCCTGGTCCTCGACGCCGCCGACCCCGGGGCTCCGCCCGTCGCCCGCATCGGGCTCCCCGAGCGGATCTCGTCGGGCACCCACGCATGCTGGGCGCCCGTGGAGCCCTGACGGCCGCGAGCGTCAGCCCCGGTCGCGGACGAGGGTGTGGAGCTCGCCGCCGTCGGCGGCCAGGCGGGTCAGCAGCGGAGCCGGCTTCCAGTGCTCGCCGCCCACGGTGTCGTGGTAGCGCTCGACGGCATCGAGGATCCGGTCGAGCCCGACGGTGTCGGCCCAGAACATCGGGCCTCCGGTGTAGACCGGCCAGCCGTAGCCGTTGACCCACACCACGTCGACGTCGCTGCCCCGGACGGCGATGCCCTCCTCGAGGATCTTGGCCCCCTCGTTGACCATCGGGTAGAGGCAGCGCTCGAGCACTTCCTGGTCGCCGACCTCGCGGGCCTCGATGCCCTTGCGAGCTGCGAAGTCCCGGATGATCTGCTCGACCTCGGGATCGGGGGTGGCCTCCCGGGTGTCGGGATCGTAGAGGTAGTAGCCCCGGCCGTTCTTCTGGCCCCGCCGGCCGCTCTCGCACAGCAGCTCCCGTACGGTCTCGCCCGTGGACGTCTCGGCCTTCCAGCCGATGTCGAGCCCTGCCAGGTCGCTCATCCGGAAGGGGCCCATCGGGAAGCCGAAGTCGTACAGCACCCGGTCGACCTGCGCCGGGGTGGCCCCCTCGACGATGAGCCGGTCGGCCTCGCGTCGGCGCATGAAGAGCATGCGGTTGCCGACGAAGCCGTTGCACACGCCCACCACGACGGGCACCTTGCCGATGCGCTTGGCCGTGGCCACGGCAGTGGCGAGGACGGTGTCGGCGGTGGCGTCGCCCCGGACGATCTCGAGCAGCTTCATCACGTTGGCGGGCGAGAAGAAGTGCATGCCGAGCACGCTGCCGGGTCGCTGGGTGGTGGCCGCGATCTCGTTGACGTCCAGCGCCGAGGTGTTGGTGGCCAGGACGCAGCCGTCCTTGCAGATCCGGTCGAGGTCCTCGAAGACCTCCTTCTTGAGCGCCATGTCCTCGAAGACGGCCTCGACCACCATGTCGGCCCCGGCGAGGTCTTCGCGATCGACCGACCCGGTGATGAGCCCCATGCGCTCGGACACGTCGTCGTCGGAGATCCGGCCCTTGGCCGCCGAGCGCTCGTAGTTCCGCCGGACGACCGACAGCCCTCGCTCCAGGGACTCCTGGTCTCGCTCCACGACCGTCACCGGGATGCCAGCGTTGGCGAAGCTCATGGCGATGCCCCCACCCATGGTGCCCGCACCGAGGATGCCGCAGCTGGCGATCCCGAGGGTCGGCGTGTCGGGCGCGATGTCGGGGACCTTGGCTGCGGCGCGCTCGGCGAAGAAGTAGTACTGCTGGGCCGCGGCCTGGGTGCTCTGGCTGAGCTCCACGAACAGCTCGCGCTCGCGGGCCAAGCCGCTCTCGAAGTCCAGCTCCACTGCGGCCTCGATGCACTCGATGATGGCCAGCGGCGCCAGGAATCCCCGGGCTCGGCGGGCCACCTCGGTCCGGGCCCGGGCGAAGATCTCCGGATCTGTTCCGTCGAGCTTGTCCCTGCGGTCTCGGATCTTGGTCAGAGGTCGCTGCTCTGCAACGACCCGTCGCGCGTAGTCGATAGCGCCGGCCTCGAGCTCGTCGACCACTTCGTCGACGAGGCCACACGCCAACGCCAGGTCGGTCCCGACGTGTTCCCCGGTGGTGATCATGCGCAGCGCCTGCTCGACGCCGGTCACCCGAGGCAGGCGCTGGGTGCCCCCGGCGCCGGGCAGCAGGCCCAGCTTGACCTCGGGGAGCCCGAGGCGCGCCGACGCCACGGCCACCCGGAAGTGGGCGCAGAGGGCCACCTCGAGCCCGCCGCCGAGCGCGGTTCCGTGGATGGCGGCCACCACCGGCTTGGTGCAGCTCTCGATGACGGACTGGGCGGCATGCAGCGACGGGGGCCTGGGCGCCTGGCTGAACTCGGTGATGTCGGCCCCGGCGATGAAGGTGCGGCCGTCGCAGATGACGACGATGGCCGCCGCATCGCTGGCCTCGGCCTGGGGGATGCCGTCGAGGAGGCCCTGGCGCACGTGCCAGCTCAGGGCGTTGACGGGCGGGTTGTCGATGACGAGCAGGGCGATGTCGCCCCGGCGCTCGAGTCGCACGGATTCGGTCACGGCAGTCACGGCAGCCAGTCAACCAGAAGCCGGACCGGACGGTAGCGTCGACCTCATGCCGGGCCCGGAGGCACCCACCGCGGTGGTCGAGCTCACCGCCGCACTGGCGGCCATCGACTCCACCAACCCCACGCTGGTGCCCGGCGGTGCCGGGGAGGCGGAGATCGGCGAGTACGTGGCTGCCTGGATGCAGGCTCGCGGGTGGCAGGTGGAGGTGCAGGCCGTGGCCCCGGGGAGGCCCAACGTGATCGGCCGCATCGCCGGGGGCCCGGGCCCGGTGCTGCTGGTGAACGCCCATCTCGACACCGTGGGCGCGTCCGCTGCGGCTCGGGAGGTCCGTCGGGAGGGGGACCGGCTGCACGGACGGGGGGTTCTCGACACCAAGGGTGGCCTGGCTGCGGCACTGACCGCCGGCATGGCCCTCGAGGCGCCACCCCCCGGCGACGTGGTCATCGCCGCGGTGTGCGACGAGGAGGACGCCAGCCTGGGCACCGCCGCCCTCCTCGGCGCTGTCCGAGCAGACGCTGCGGTCGTGCTGGAGCCCACCGACCTCGTGGTGGGGGTGCGCCATCGTGGGTTCGCCGTGATCGAGGGTGCCTACGAGGGGTTGGCCGCCCACACCGCCCACCGGGAACAGGGCCGCAACGCCATCGACGCTGCGGTCCGAATGGCCAAGCGGCTCGACCGTCTCGATACCGCGTTCGCAGCGACGCCGGCAACCAACCCGGTCGAGCAGGCCTCGGTGCAGATCACCCGCATCAGCGGGGGCTCGGAGGTCTTCACGATCCCGGACCGCTGCGAGGTGGTGGTCGAGGTCAGGACCGTGGCACCCACTGCCGCCGCGGACATCGAGCTGGTCCGCGCGGCCATGGTCGCCGACGACGTCGACGGCATCACCGCGACCGCGAGCGTGGTGCTCCAGCAGCCCCCGCTCGGGGTCCCCGACGACTGCCCGGTGGCCCGAGCTCTGCTGCATGCGGGCGCGGCCGGGGTCGGGCCGCTGCCCTTCTGGACCGACGCCGCCTTGCAGGCCGCCGCCGGCATCCCCTCGGTGGTCTTCGGGCCCGGTGGGGAGGGCATCCACTCCGACGACGAGCACGTGCGCTGCGCCGATCTGGAGCGCTGCCGGGACTCCCTGCACCACGTCATGTCCCGCTTCGGAGCCGCCGACCGGGCCCCGATCGAGTGACCGAGCGCGATGGCGGCGCTCCCGCCGAGGTGCCCGTGCGGGATGCGGCGACGGTGCTGATACTCGCCGAGCGCCCGGACCTGCAGGTGCTCATGCTCCGTCGCAACGCCCGATCGGTGTTCGTGGGCGACATGTGGGTCTTCCCGGGGGGCGCGGTGGACCCGGCCGATGCCACCGCGGAGGCCGATGCCCTGGTCGCGGGCCTGACCGACGCCGAAGCCAGCCGCCAGCTGGACGTGGGCTCGGGCGGGATCGCGTTCTGGGTGGCAGCGCTGCGAGAGACCTTCGAGGAAGCCGGTCTCCTCCTCGGTCATCCGGTCGGCCGGCAGGGCTCGCGAGCCGAGATCGGGGCCCGCCTGCTCCAACACCAGGATGCGGTCAACCGCGGCGACCTAGACTTCATCGACCTGGTGCGCTCCGAGGCACTGGTGCTCGACGGCGCCGGGGTCCACTACGTGTCCCGGTGGATCACCCCGGCGGGCCCGCCGCGCCGCTACGACACCCGGTTCTTCGTGACCGCCATGCCTCCGGGCCAGGTGGCGGTGCACGACGACGACGAGGCCGTGCACCACGAGTGGGTCCGCGCCGCGGATGCCGTCGCCGCCAACGCCGCCGGCGACATGCCCATGCTCACCCCGACCGTGGCCATGCTGGGGCGCCTGGCCCGCTTCGCCTCCCTCGACGCCGCCATGGGCTCGGCAGCCGCCGCAGGTCCGGCCGACGTCGAGCTGATCCGGATCCGGCTGGGGACCGACGGCCCGGACCGGATCGCATTCCCCGACGATCCCGGCTACGACTCGGCCGACCCTCGGGTGGAGCACGGGCTGATCCGCTGGCCCCTCCCGGCGCCGCCGGGTCCGTCCTAGGCCGCGGCGCCCGCCTCGTCGGTCCCGAGACCAGCTTCGGCGCCCTGGGGTTCAGCCTGGTTGGGGTCGGCTTCGGCGCCCTCGGGGTCGGCCTGGTTGGGGTCGGCTTCGGCGCCCTGGGGTTCAGCCTGGTTGGGGTCGGCTTCGGCGCCCTCGGGGTCGGCCTGGTTGGGGTCGGCCTGGGCGGCGTCGGGATCAGCCCGATTCGGGTCCGCGTCGGCGTCGCCGCCAGCTCCGTCGGCCCGATTCGGGTCATCGACGGCCCCGTCGTCGTCGCGCCGGTTGCCGTCGACCTCGTCGTCGAGGTCTTCCTGGTCGGCGGCGGCCATCTCGTCCAGGCGGCCGGCAGCGGCCAGGGCCACCGCCAGGGCCGCGGCCTTGTCGTAGACCAGGCTGAAGTAGTGCTTCGACGCGTTCTCGTGACCGGGGATGGGAGGCCTTCCCAGCGAGGCGACCACGACCGAGGTCTCCGGGGTCTCGGTGACGAACTCCTCCGGGATCCGCAGCAGCTCCCGGTCCCCCCAGTACTTGACCGGGTCGACCCTCTTCGACCGGCCCCGGCCCCGGCTCTTGGACCGCTTCGATTGCTGCTTCGCCTGGGCGTTGTTGCGACCCGAGCGCTTCCGGTTGCTCTGGCCGTCGCTCACGCCGGGACCTCCTCGACCTGGTCGACGCCGATCTCGTCGTCGGCGTCGGTGGTGATCAGCTCGTCGCTGTCGATGCCGAGCACCTCCTGCAGCTGGGCGGGATCGAGATCGCCGATGGAGCTGGACTTGGGCAGCACCAGATCGGCGATCTGGCGCTTCCCGGCCACCACTTCCTCGACCCGTTCGTCGACGGTGCCCGGGCAGACCAGCCGGTGGCAGATCACCGTGCTCCTCTGCCCGATCCGCCACACCCGGTCCCGGGCCTGGTCCTCGACAGCCGGGTTCCACCAGCGGTCGTACAGCACCACGTGATTGGCTGCGGTCAGGTTCAGCCCGGTGCCGCCCGCCTTGAGCGACAGCACCATCGCGCCCGCGCCCTTCCTGCCCTGGAACCGGTCGACCATGCGGTCACGGGCCCCCCGCCCCAGCCCGCCGTGATAGCAGTCGATCGGCATCCGGTAGCGCTCGGTCAGGTATCTGGCGAGCCGCTCGCCCCAGGTGGCGAAGTGGGTGAAGATCAGGACCTTCTCGTCGGCCGCGAACACGTTCTCCAGGATCTCGTTCAGGCGGGCCAGCTTGCCGCTGCGATCGTCGAGGGGGCCACCGTCGTCGCGGTAGTTCACGGGGTGGTTGCAGATCTGCTTGAGGGCGGTGATGGCGGCGAGGACCGCGCCCTTGCGCTCGGGCGAGCCCTCCTCGGTGGTGGTGCTGTCGCGCACCAGGCTGTCGACCACCGCCTGGTACAGCCCGATCTGCTCCGGGGTCATGGCGCAGTGGTCGAGCTCGTCGATGCGGTCCGGCAGCTCCGCGGCGATCGACGGCTCGGCCTTGGTGCGCCGGTAGACGAGAATGCCGTTGAGCGCCTTGAGCGCTTCCTCCCTCGACGACCTCCCCTTGCCGTTGTCAGGCGTCAGCTGGGCGATGAACTGGGCCCGGGGGCCGAGCAGTCCCGGGTTGGCCCAGTCCATGATCGACCACAGGTCGCCGAGACCGTTCTCGATGGGCGTACCGGTCAAGGCCAGGCGGGTCCGGGCCTCGAGCCGGCGCAGCTGCTGGGACGTCTCGGCGAGGGGGTTCTTGATCGCCTGGGCCTCGTCGAGGACCACCTTGCCCCACTCGATCTCCGACAGCTGGTCCATGTCCCGCAGGGCGGTGCCGTAGGTGGTGATCACCACGTCGGCCCGTTCCACGGCCCGCTCGAGCTGGCGTCCCTCGGCCCGGTTGGGACCGTGGTGCACCATGACCTTCAAGTCGGGCACGAAGCGGCGGGCCTCTGCGGCCCAGTTGCCGACCACCGCCGGCGGGGCCACCACCAGGCCGGTGCCGTGGGCGGCGGCTGAGCGGCGCAGGCTCACCAGCGTGATCGGGGTCTTGCCGAGCCCCATGTCGAGAGCCAGGCAGCCGCCGAGGCCTGCGGCGTCGAGGAAGTCGACCCACGCCAAGGCGTCGGCCTGATAGTGGCGAAGCTCGCCGACGAACCCCTCCGGCTTGGTCTCGGGATCCTCGGGGAGCTCGCTGACGCTGCGCAGCAGGTCGGCCGCCCACCCCTCGCCGATGATGCTGATGCCGTTGCCGAACGGATCGCCCTCGAGGCCCAGGGCGTGACGGAGCATGTCGGCGCCCGTCAGCTTGGTCTTGTCGGCGCGCTCGGCGAGGGCTGCGGCCGCCTGGGCCAGGTCGACCTTGTCGAGCTCCACCCACTGACCCCTGGACCGGACCAGCGGCCGGGCCTCGAGGGCCAGCCGGGCGATGTCGTCCGCGGTCAGCTCGACGTCGTCGAAGACCGCCGACCAGCGCACGTTGGCGAGCTGCTGGGCCCCGACCACGGTCTCGTCGGCCTCGGAGGTGAGGCGAAGCGACGGGGTCGGCTTGCGGCGTGACAGCGGGGGCACGCGGACGTCGAAGCCGGCGGCCCTGAGGAGGGCACCGCCCTCGGTCATGAGGCGCCAGGCCTCGTCCTGGGACAGGATCACCTCGCCGCGGCGGCGCCCGCCGGGCCGCAACAGCTCGGGGAAGACCCGCTCGACCCGGGCCAGCTGG
>JBFINV010000002.1:0-22312 GCA_041611015.1 Acidimicrobiales bacterium
GAGGCCCGAAGGGCCGAAGCTGCGATTGCGGATCAAGATTGCTCTGGCCGCAGGGTCGGGAAGAGCACCACGTCGCGGATCGAGTGCACGTCCGCGAGCAGCATGACGAGGCGGTCGATCCCCAGCCCGATGCCACCTGTCGGGGGCAGGCCGAGCTCGAGGGCGCGCAGGTAGTCCTCGTCGACGGCCATGGCCTCGTCGTCGCCTGCGGCCCGCTTGGCGGCCTGGGCCTCGAAGCGCTCGCGCTGCTCGTCGGGGTCCACCAGCTCGGTGAAACCGTTGCACAGCTCCCGCCCGGCGACGATGGCCTCGAAGCGCTCGGTGACGCCGGCCCGCTCGCGGTGCCGTCGGGCCAGCGGCGACACCTCCTCGGGGTACTCGGTCACGAAGACCGGACCCCACAGGTCGGGCTCGGTGGTCTTTTCGTAGATCTCGAGCACCAGCTTGCCCGCACCCCAGGCGGGCTCGTGGGCGATGTCGAACTTGTCACAGAGAGCCCGGAGCTCGTCGAGAGGCATGTCCAGCGACACCTCCACGTCGGCATGTCGGCCGATCAGGTCCAGCAGGGTCGACCGGGGCCACGGTGCGGCCAGCTCCATCTCGCGGCCGCCATAGGTGACGGTCGACGAACCGGTCAACTCCACGGCCAGGTGCTCGACCAGGCGCTCGGCCAGCGACATGATGTCGGTCCAGTCCGCATAGGCCTGGTAGAGCTCCAGCATCGTGAACTCGGGGTTGTGGCGGGTGGAGATGCCCTCGTTGCGGAACACCCGGGCGATCTCGAAGACCCGTTCGAAGCCGCCCACCGTCAGCCGTTTGAGGTAGAGCTCGGGCGCGACCCGCAGGTACAGGTCCAGATCCAGGGCGTTGTGGTGGGTGGTGAACGGCCTGGCTTCGGCGCCTCCGGGGATCGGGTGGAACACCGGGGTCTCCACCTCCATGAAACCGCGTTCCTCGAGCCAGGCCCGGGTCAGCGACAGTAGGCGGCTCCGCAGCACGAAGGTCTCCCGTGCCTCCTCCGTGACCCAGAGGTCGACGTAACGCTGCCGGTACCGGGTGTCGGGATCGGTCATGCCGTGCCACTTGTCCGGGAACGAGCGGCGGGCCGGGGCCAGCACCTGCCACCGGTCCACCCGCACCGACAGCTCGCCCCGACGGGTCTTGATCACCTCGCCGGTGACCCCGACCCAGTCCCCGATGTTGCGGCCGACGAACCCCTCGAAGTCGGGTGTGCCCTTCGCCGTGGCGAACAGCTGCACCCGCCCGGTGGCGTCCTGGAGCACCCCGAACGCCAGCTTGCCCTGGTCGCGCCGCAGCATGAGGCGACCCGCCACGGTGGCCACGAACCCGGTCTCGTCGCCGGGGCCGATGTCGCCGAAGCGCTCGTGGATCTCGACCACGGTGATGTCGGGCTCGAACCGGTAGGGGATGGCCATGGGAGGGAGTTATATCCCGAGGCGACGGCAGCCGCCGACCCGGAGGCGTCGAGGACCAGGACCTCATCCTCGGGCGGGATCCGCCGATGACGAGATGACGCCGATTCGAGGCTCGATGGTGCGGAAGGTGGAGGGTTCATGAGACATGCGATGGCGGGGGCGTTCGTCGCTCTGGCGATGGCAGCCACGGCCGGCTGCAGCGCAGATGTCCAGATCAGTACGACGGAGGGCGGCAGCGTCTCCGAGGCAGACGACGACGGCCGCGTCGGCGTGGACGACGACGTCTTCTTCGCGGTGGACCGGGCCGACGCCCTGGCCCACGCGGCCATCCTCGACGCAACGGAGCTGCCGGGTGCGGGTTGGGAGCAGACCGCGATCGACGACTTCGACGACGGCGAGGACGACCTGGCCTTCGAGGAGGCGATGGCCGGCGAACCAGCCTGCGCGACCATGGAGGCTCTCTCGGGCTTCGGTGGGTTCTTCGGGAGCAGCGACGAGGACGAGGAGCTGCCGGCGGGCCGGGCCCAGGTCGAGTTCGAGAACGCCACCATCGACCCCATGCTCCCCGCCGCGATCGAGCTCGAGGTGGAGATCGAGGAGACCGTCGCCGAGATCCAGGGCGGGTGGGGTCTGGCCAAGGAGCTGATCGGTGGTGACGACTTCGGCGCCTGCATGCTGGCGATCCTCCCCAAGGCGTTCGCCGACGCGGACATGCCCGAGGGGGTGGAGTTGAACGTGGCCCTACGGGACAACTCGAGCGCAGCCCCCAACGACGGGGTGGCCATGGGCTTCGACATGGACATGAGCCTCGGTGCGCTGGAGCTGCAGATGGCCATGGAGATGTACATGTGGCCGCGGGGCAACGCCGGCGTGACCGCCATGTTCCTCGGGACCCCCGACACCCTCGACGCCGGACTGGTCGGAAACACCCTCGCCGCTCTCGACGACAAGCTGACCGAGGCTGCCGCTAGCTGATGTCCAGGCCGATGTCGAGCACCGGGGCCGAGTTGGTGAGGGCGCCGATCGAGATCAGGTCGACCCCGGTCCCGGCGTAGGCAGCCACCGTCTCGAGGTTGACCCCGCCCGACGCCTCCAGCAGCGGCCGGCGCCCGTCCCCGACCAGGGCCTCGACCCGGGCCACGGCCTCTCGCACCTGGTCGGGACTCATGTTGTCGAACAAGATGGCGTCGGCGCCGGCCCGGGTGGCCTCCTCGACCTGGTCGAGACGGTCGGCCTCGATCTCCACGGTCCGGCCGGGCCACTGGTCGCGGGCCCGGGTCACCGCGTCGGTGATGGACATCCCGGCGAGATGGTTGTCCTTGAACATCAGCCACTCGCTGAGGTTCCCCCGGTGGTTACGGCCCCCGCCGGCGCGCACTGCGGCCTTCTCGAGCGAGCGCAACCCGGGGGTGGTCTTGCGGGTGTCCCAGATGCGGGCCGGTCCGCCGGCCGCGGCCTCGTCGACGTAGAGGCGGACCAGGGAGGCCACCCCCGACAGGTGGCCCAAGAAGTTGAGCGCGGTGCGCTCGGCGGTGAGGACGGTGGTGAGCCGCCCCGAGACCCGGCCGATCCGGGTGCCGGGCTCCAGCCGATCGCCGTCGGCCGCGGCCCAGACGATCTCCACGTCGGGATCCACCTGGCGGAAGGCCTCCTCGGCGCACGCCCGTCCGGCCAGCACCCCCTCCTGGCGGGCCACGAAGGTCGCCACCGCCTCGGCGTCGGGCGGCAGCAGCCTCGAGGTCAGGTCCCCGAGCGGGGTCAGGTCCTCGGCCAGGGCCCGGGCCACCGCCTGGCGGACCGCGTCGATCGGCGGCTCGAAGACCCGGGACACCATGGCGCCGAGCTCAGGACAGCCCGCGGCTGTCCTGCTTGAGCGCGGTGTCGACGGTGAGAGCCGAGGCCACCACGAGCGAGCGCAGCGGGTCGGCCAGCGGCTGGTGGATCTGGAGCACGTAGTTGTCCGCGGTGGTGAACAGCGTCTTGGCCACCCCCTCGAACGTCTTGGTGATCCGGGCCACCTCCACGTCTGCGTCGTCGCGGAGCGAGAAGTCCCAGGCCCGCCAGT
The DNA here is from genome assembly GCA_041611015.1 of Acidimicrobiales bacterium. GTDB lineage: Bacteria > Actinomycetota > Acidimicrobiia > Acidimicrobiales > UBA8592 > JBFINV01. The sequence continues at coordinate 3,502 of JBFINV010000002.1, forward strand.
TCTCGGCGAAGATGCCCCCGATCCGCTGGCCCCCGACCTGGTACCCGAATCGGATCTTGCCGAACACGTTCTCCTGCTGGACCTCGCCCAGCTCCTCGCCCGAGCCGTTCTGGACGATCATGCGGGACTTCACGAGCTTGGCCGGCCGGGTGATCTGCAACAACACGTTGCCGTTCATGTCGACGACCTGCAGCTTGTGGGTGAAGAACTGATCCAGGCTGCCGACCACCCGAACCACCTTCTTGGCCAGGCTCTGGCCGATCTGGCGCACGGCCCCGAGCTGGGTGCCGTGGCGGTCGTAGATGGCGTACTCGTTGTTGATCTCGATGATCTTCGCCTTCTGGTTGACCACCAGCACCGGCTCACCGAAGATCGTGCCGTCGCCCGCGAACGTCGGGCCCTGCGTCCCCTGGCGGGCCGCCCGCTCGACGTGCTTCTCCACCTGCTTCTGCACCCTGCCGGGACCCTCGGTCCCGAAGACGATCTTGGGGTCGCCCTCGGGAGCGTCGACACCCTGGCGGCCGTGGGAGGACACGTGCTCGGTCCAGGCCGCGCCGTCCCAGTAGCGGAGCTCGTGGCGCCCGTAGGGGTCCGGGTACCAGTCGGGCGTGGCGGAAGCGTCGGTCACAGCGTCGAGGATACGGCGCAGCGCCAGCGCTCAGGCGGGCAGCCCGGCCCCGCCGGAGGCCGCGGCGTTGTCGATGAGCCGGGCCGGGCCCACCCGGGCCGCCACCACGATGCGGGTCCGGTCGTCGACCCGTTCGACCGGGGCCAGGGTGGGCCCGTCGACGACCTCGGCGTAGTCGAGCTCGGCCAAGGGCTCTGCGTCGATCACAGCTCGGACCACCCCGGCCACCGTCGCGCCATCGCGCTCGCCGTCGGCGACGGCCTGGACCCCGGCGGCCAGGGCTCGGGCCAACACGGTGGCGGCCTGGCGGTGCTCGGTGTCGAGGTAGGCGTTGCGGCTCGACATCGCCAACCCGTCGGGCTCACGAACGATCGGGCAGCCGACGACCGTGACGGGGAACGACAGGTCGGCGACCATCCGCCGCACCACCTGGAGCTGCTGCCAGTCCTTCTCACCGAAGTAGGCGCGGCACGGCCCGGCGATGTTGAAGAGCTTGGCGACCACGGTGGCCACCCCGGCGAAGTGGGTGGGCCGGGTGCGACCCTCGAGCGGTGCCGCCAGCGCCGGTACCGTCACCTCGGTCACCACCGGCTCTGGGTACATCTCGTGGAGCGGCGGCGTGAACAGCAGGTCGACGCCGGCTGCAGCACAGCGGGCTGCGTCGCGTTCGGGGTCGCGGGGATAGTCGTGCAGGTCCTCGGCGGGGGCGAACTGGAGCGGGTTGACGAAGATGGTGGTGAGCACGTAACCGCAGTCCCGCCGGGCCGCGATCATGAGCGAGACGTGCCCGTCGTGGAGGAACCCCATGGTGGGGACCAGGCCGATGCCGAGGCCCCGGGCTCGGGCCGCCGCCAAGCGGTCGCGGGCGTCGTCGATGGTGAGGACCTGCTCCATGGCCGGGCCGCCGCGCGCGATCTCAGCCCCGGGCCAGGCGACTGGCCTCTCGCATCAGCACTTCGTAGCTGGCCCGCTCCTCGGCTGGCAAGTGCGCCAGGTGGCGGTCGATGGTGGCCTGGTCACCCCGGGCCGCAGGGCCGGTGAGGGCACCGGCCGCACCCAGGGCAGCGACGTTCTCGACGCTGACCCGGGCCAGCTCCACGTAGGCCTCCGCAGGGACCCCGATGGCACCGGCCAGGCGCTCGACCTGCCCGAGCAGGGCCACCACGTGGTTGGCGGCGATGCACGCCGCTGCGTGGTACACCGCCCGATCCTCGTCGGCGACGGAGAAGGCCCGACCGCCGAGGGCGGCGACGAGCTCGGACGCCATGGGATCGCCGGCCACCGCGAACCAACCCGACGCCAGCAGCCGGGCCGCGCCGATCTCGGCGTTGGGAAGGGAGATGAGCGGGTGGACCGCAGCTCGCCGCCGGTGGTGGCCCAGGGCCTCGAGTCCGAACGATCCCGCAACGTGGGCCACGACGGCTGGCCCGGGCTCGATCGCGGCCGCGACCTGCTCGACCGCGGCGTCAGGGGTGCACACCAGCACCAGGTCGCTGTCCTCGGCCGCGGCGGAGATGTCGTCGCCCCGACCCAGCTGGCCCACCACGGGCCAGCCGACGCGTTCCAGCGCCGCCGCGAAGCTGCCGCCCGCCCGGCCGGTGCCGATGATCCGGACCCGGCGAGTCACCGCGCGCCACCCCTGCTCGGGCTCACGGCTCCAGCCATCCGATGCTGTGGACCCGGCGAGTCACGGCTCCAGCCATCCGATGCTGTGGACCCGGCGAGTCACGGCTCCAGCCGCCCGATGTTGTGGACCCGGCCGTGGCCCGGATCCTCCCAGCCCGCAGCCAGATCGGGGGCGACATCGGCCAGGGGGACCATCACGAACGCCCGCTCCCGCATCCGGGGGTGGGGCACCACCAGGTCGGGCTCGTCGACCTCGGCGCCGTCGACCCACAACACGTCGACGTCGAGGGTCCGCGGCCCCCAGCGCTCGCGCCGGACCCTTCCGGCGGCCGCCTCGAGCTCGCGACACAACTCGAGCAGCTCCCGGGGGCTGCGGACGGTGTCGAGCTCGGCCACCAGGTTCAGGAACGGAGCCTGATCCTCGACGCCGACCGGGTCGGTCTCGTAGAGATCCGAGACCGCCACCAGATCCGGGATGGCTTCGAGCGCACGGCGGAGGTACGCCCGCGAGTCGCCCACGTTGGATCCGAGCGCCAGGAAGGCTCGGGTCACCGCGGTGCCGGTGCGCGCTCGTCGCCTCAGGACCGCGTCAGGTCGGCGGCGATGGCCACCATGCCCCGCCCATCGGGACCGAGCTGGCGCTGGGTGATCTGCTCGATGACGGTGATGGCTCGGGGTGCGGCATCGACGAGGCCGCTCCAGACGAGATAGCCGGCGATGAACCCACACAGCCGGTCCCCGAGCTCCTCGTGATGCACCAGCACCACCTTCCTGCTGGCCAGGATGGTGTGCAGCTCGCGGTAGGTGGCCTCGAGGTCGGCCGCACCCGACTGGTCGATCGGACCCAGGGGGCGGTGCAGGTACGGCACCTCCTGCTCCTCGTAGTTGTGCAGGTTGTGGGGCGCGTCGATCAGCGACATGACCCAGTCGAAGGGCTGCCGGCTGATCCAGATGATCTCCTCCATCCGGCGGACCCGGCGGTGCTGAGCCCCGTACCCGCCCGGCCGCTCGCACACGGCCAGGCTGTCGGTGACGATCCAGTGGAAGTGCCGGGGCTGGATCCCTTCGGCCCACTTGCCCCTCATCGTCATTTGCGCCAACGGTGTCTCCATCACGTCGCTTCCCGGTGGGCGGCGAACAACATCGATGTGATCCTAGCTTTCCCGGCGGCGCCGGGGCGGTCCGGACAGGGTCCGGGGCGCGCCGGGGCGCGCCGGGCCTCAGCGGGCCGGTCCTCCGATCGGGCCGTCGCCGCTGCCCGGGCGGCGGTTGCTGAGCGGGCGGACGTCGGGGGGCGGCGGCGTGGTGCGAGCCCGCAGGTCCACGGTTGCCACCTCGCTCGGGTCCTGGCGATGGAGCGCCTGATCGCCGGGCTCCGCGGCCCAGCTGGACGAGTCACGATGCCATCCGTCCACGCCGTCGAAGATCTCCGCGAGCTGATCGCGGTCGAGGGTCTCGTGCTCGAGGAGCGCCTCCGCCAGGCGCTCGAGGGTTTCGATGTGGGTGGCCAGGATCGAGCGGGCCTCCTCGTGGGCCAGACGCACGAACCGCTCGACCTCGGCGTCGATGGCCAGCGCCACGCCCTCGGAGTAGTTGGCCTCGTGAGCCAGGTCCTTGCCCAGGAACACCTCGCCCCGGTTGTTGCCGAGCTTGCGGGGCCCGATCTGGTCGCTCATGCCGTACTCGGTGACCATGGCTCGGGCCAGGTTGGTGACCCGGTCGATGTCGTCGGCGGCGCCGGTGGTGGGGTCGCCGAAGATCATCTCCTCGGCGGTCCGGCCCCCGAGCAGCATGGCCAGGTCGTCGTGGAGCTGGGAACGAGTGCGCAGGTAGCGGTCCGACTCGGGCAGGGCCAGGGTCCAGCCCAGGGCCCGGCCCCGGGCGATGATCGACACCTTGTGGATGGGATCGGTGTGCTGGAGCACGTGGCCGACCAGGGCGTGGCCCGCCTCGTGAAAGGCGATCACCCGGCGCTCGTGCTCGGATAGGACCCGGGACTTGCGCTGGGGGCCGGCCATCACCCGGTCGATGGCCTCGTCGATCAGCTCCATGGTGATGGACGGGCGCCGGTAGCGCGCCGCCAGCAGCGCCGCCTCGTTCATGAGGTTGGCCAGGTCTGCGCCAGTGAACCCGGGCGTGCGCCGGGCGATGGTCTCGAGCTCGACGTCGGCGGCGAACGGCTTGCCCGCGGCGTGGACCCCCAAGATCGCGACCCGCCCGTTGAGGTCGGGCCGATCGACGGTGATCTGGCGGTCGAAGCGTCCCGGGCGCAGCAACGCCGGGTCGAGAATGTCGGGGCGGTTGGTCGCGGCGATCATGATCACCCCGCTGGTGGGGTCGAAGCCGTCCATCTCGACCAGCATCTGGTTGAGCGTCTGCTCGCGTTCGTCGTGTCCGCCACCCAGGCCCGCACCGCGGTGGCGGCCGACGGCGTCGATCTCGTCGACGAAGACGATGGCCGGCGCCTCCTCCTTCGCCTGCTGGAAGAGGTCCCGCACCCGGGAGGCGCCGACACCGACGAACATCTCGACGAAATCCGATCCGGAGATCGAGAAGAAGGGGGCCCCGGCCTCACCGGCCACGGCTCGGGCCAGGAGGGTCTTGCCGGTACCCGGCGGTCCGTACAGCAGGACGCCCTTGGGGATCTTGGCGCCCATGGCGTAGAAGCGGGCTGGGTCGGTCAGGAACTCCTTGATCTCGCGCAGCTCCTCGACCGCTTCGTCGGCCCCGGCAACGTCGGCGAAGGTCACCGTGGGCATGTCCCGCTCCATCTTCTTCGCGTTGGCTCGGCCGAAGCCGTTGGCTCGCGACCCGTTGAGTCGGAGGAAGATGAAGATGAAGAGCGCGGCGAAAAGGAGCACGGGCAACAAGGTGAACAGGAGATCGACCCAGAAGCTGCCACCGCCCCCGTGGCTGATCTTCAGCTCGACGACCGGGTCGCGCTCGAGGATGCGGTTGGCGATGGCGTCGCTGTCACGCCCCACGTAGCGGGCCTCGAACTCGGTTCCGTCGGTGCGGGTGGCCCGGATCAGGTTCGGGCCCTCGACCATCTCCACGGCCTCGATCTCGCCGGCAGCCAGGGCCTCGTTGAACTCGGTCAGCGTCAGCTCTTCGAGAGCCTCACCGTCACCGCCCGGCCACAAGGCGAACATCACGATCAGCCCGAGGATGAGCGCGCCCCACACCGTGGGCGACCTGAGGGTGCGGGAGCTCATGTAACGACGGTAGTTCCGGCCCTCTGACCAGCGGAATCCCTCGATCGGACCCTTCCCGGCCCCAATTCGCCACCGACGGTGGCCGGGCGCCACAGACAGTGGGACGCCGTCCGCCGGAACCCCGCGCCGCAACCCTCGACCCCGAGTCGAGGGGGTCCGACACCGACCGCGCGGGGGTCTGACCCCCCGGCCCGGCTCAGTATCTGGCGATGTGGGGCAGGTTTCGCCAGCGCTCGGCGATGTCGAGGCCGTAGCCGATCACGAAGTCCGGCGGGATCTCGAACCCCACGTAGCGCAGCCCCAGCTCGGGGACCTGGCGGCCCTGGCGAACGAGCAGGGCGCACACCTCCAGCGACGCCGGACCCCGGGACAGGAGGTTCTTGCGCAGGTAGCTCAACGTGAGCCCGCTGTCGATGATGTCCTCGACCACGATCACTTCCCGGTCCGCCAGATCGATGTCGAGGTCCTTCACGATCCGGACCACCCCGCTGGTGCGTGTCGAGTTGCCATAGGACGACACCGCCATGAAGTCGAACTCGACGGGCAGGGCGATGGCTCGGGCCAGGTCGGCCATGAACACGAAGGCGCCCTTGAGCACGCCCACCAGCAAGGGTGCCGTGCCGGCGTAGTCACGGGTGATCTCGGCGCCCAGCTCGGTGACCCGCCGAGCGATCTGCTCGGCGCTCAGGAGCGGCTCGCCGGGTGGCTCCACGGTCTCGCCCACGCCCGGGGAGGTTAGCGATCTCCCACCTCCGGTGGTGGCGACCGGTGCGGCTCCGGTGGCACCAGGCGAAGCCGCTGCCGGCTCCGCTCGACCCGCCAGCGACCCCCGACCTCGGTGGCCGAGGCCCGCAGACGCGCCACGTCGAGCACCCGGTCGACGGTGGCGAGGTCGGGCGGGTGGTCGGTGCCCATCCCCGACCACAACCAGGTCCGGACCGCGTCGCGGGCGAGGACCTCGGGTGCCTCCGCCAGCTGGCGGGCGTCGGTGGGCTCGATCCGGGCGGCGGCCGTGCTGATGACCTCTGCCCCCTGACGGAACAGCTCGGCCTGGCGGACGAGGATCGGCACCGGATCCCGGTCGGCGAGCTCGGCGAGCAGCGGCAGCAGCTCGTGGCGGACCCGGTTGCGCAGATGGGCCGGATCGACGTTGGTGGGATCCTGGAGCGGCTCGAGCCCGACCGCCTCGCACAGCTCCCGGGTCTCGGCCCGCCGGAGGCCGAGCAGGGGCCGGCGGGGCGACGGGGTCATCCCGCTCAGCCCGGGCCACGCGGACCCGCGCAGCAGGGCGAGCAGCACGGTCTCGGCCTGGTCGTCGGCGGTGTGGCCCGTGAGTGCGTCGGCGGGCAGGACGCTGTAGCGCGCGTCGCGAGCCCTGGCTTCGAGGTTCGGCCCCGGTTCGACGCGGACCGAGACCGACTCGAACGTCGCCCCGTACCGGGCTGCCGCCCGCTGCACCACCCCGGCCTCGGCCGCCGAGCCCGGGCGCAGCCCGTGGTCGACGTGGATCACGTGGACCCGGGCGCCGGTAGCGCTCGCGAGCACCAACAGGGCCAGCGAGTCAGCACCCCCGCTGACCGCGCACGTCAGCGTGGTGGCGTCACCGAAGCAGCAGCGGGCCAGCAAGGCGTCGATGGCTCGCTGGGCCGACGGGTCAGGACGAGACTGCGGCGTCGTGGCCCTCCTGATCGCCGGTCACCCGGTCGATCCAGAGCTGGGGATCACGGATCTCGTCCATCGTCGGCAGGTTCTCCGGACCCTCCCAGGCCCGGTCGAGCAGCGCCTGGCCACCGGCCTCTTCGACCGCGGAGATGAACCGCTCGCCTGCCTCGTACTGGTTGAGCTTGGCCTCGAGCCCGATCACCTTCTGGAACACCCGCTGCAGCCCCCGCGCGGAGTTGCGCCGGGCTCGGAGGGTGGTCGAGAAGCGCTCGGCGCTGGGGATCCGGTCGGCGCCGGCTCGATCCATGGTGACGTCGCCGTGTCCCTCGAGCAGGCTCATCATCCCCGAGACCCGGTTGAGGATCTCCCGCTGCTCGGGCGTGGCCAGCAACACCGGGAGCCCACCGTCGGCGAAGGGATCCTCGCCGGCCCGGCGGGCCTCGACGATCCGCTTGACGGCGTCGGTGAGGATCTTCGGGTCGGGGTCGACGGCGGCCAGGGTCTGGCCCACGAGGCCGAGGAAGTGCTCGCGCAGCCAGGGGATGCCAGTGAACTGAGCCCGGTGGGTCACCTCGTGCAACGCCAGCCAGAGACGGAACTCCTCGGGCGGGAACGCATGCTTCTTCTCGAGCGCCATCACGTTCGGGCCCACGTAGTAGACGATGTCCTGGTCCTCGGGGTTCTCGTCCTCGATGATCAGCAGGTCGTACTGACCCAGGACCCGGCCGGCCATCCAGCCCAGGAGGATCCCGACCTCCATACCGCCGATGCGGCTGGTGATGCGGCTCACACGGCTCTTGCCCGTGCGGGCAGCCAGCTTCTCGGTGACCGGGCGGAGCAGCCGCTGGAACGACTCGATGTTGGCGCCGATCCACATGGCCCGATCGGCCACCCGAGCCCGCGCCGAGCCGCTGAGCGAACGCAACCCGGTCTCGGCTGCGACCAGCTCCTCGGCCTCGGCGGTGAATCGCTCGAAGTCCGGCGCCAGGGTGGCGTAGTGGGCCGTGTGCGGTGGCACCTGGTTGCGGGTCGCGATCTTGGTGGCGACGCGGCGGGCGAGATCCCAGTCGACGGGGCCGGACATGTCAGCCCGCCCTACTGTCGCTTCTGGTAGCGCTTGGGGTACCGCGGGTAGACGACCTTGTACACGTAGCCAGCCACCACGGCGAGGACCATTGCGACGGCCACGGGGGTGAGGACCACGGCGATCCACCAGTGCCACTCGGGTGCAGCGAGGACGTCCATGGCGACGATGGTAGACGGCGGCGCCGGGGATTCGACACCTCGGGCGGGAGCGGGAATGGGCGGATCACGTCGAGGGTTCCGGCGGCGTGGGCAATCGAGCGGAGAGGACCGGCCCGGCGGCGGCCAGCTCGGTGCGGGTCTGTGAGGAGCCAGGCTGTGAGACCGTGCTGTCGCGCTACAACGACCTCCAGTACTGCGCGTTGCACCAGCCGATGATCGTGCCCCGGATGCGGGGCAAGGTCCTCGACTGAGTCGTTCCTACAGGTCGCCGACGTCGATGTCGCCCAGGTCGACGCGGCCGAGGGCTTCGGTGATCCGCAGCTGCAGGGATTCGGGCGCGGTGTCGGTGGCGTTCTGGCACATGGCCAGCTTGAAGCGGACCTGGAAGTCGATCTCCTGGATGCAGGGCTGGCAGTGAGCCAGCTCCTGGCGGGCGGCCTCGATGCCTGCCGGATCGGGGATGCCCTCGAGGACTCTCGAGATCAGGGCCTGCGAGTGCTCGCACCGCTCGGGTATCCCGGGACAGGAACTGCGTCGGTTCATGGGTGTTTCAACTCTCCGCGCCCGCGACCACGGTGGCGGCGCCACCTGCACTTTCACCGGCCGAGTCGCCCTCGGACACCAAGCCCCGACTGCGGCCGAACTCGTACAACTGCTCCTGGAGTCGTTTTCTTCCCCGGTGCAGTCGCGACATCACGGTGCCGATGGGGACATCGAGGATCTCGGCGATCTCCTTGTAGGCGAACCCCTCCACGTCGGCCAGCAGCACTGCGTGACGGTACTGCTCCGGCAGCGCCTCGATGGCATCCTTCACCTCGGCTTCGGTGAGGTGGTCGAGCAGCTCGTCTTCGGCGCTGCGTCCCAGCGTCGAGGTCTCGGCGCCGCCCAGGCGCCGGTACAGGTAGAGCTCCTCCACGTCGCCCAGATCGGACTCGCCCGGTCGTCGCTGCTTCTTGCGGTAGGTGTTGATGTAGCTGTTCGTGAGGATGCGGAAAAGCCATGCCCGCAGGTTGGTGCCCTCCTCGAAGGAGTCGTAGGCCCGGTAGCCCTTCAGGTAGGTCTCCTGGACCAGATCCTCGGCATCGGCGGCGTTGCGGGTCATCCGGAGCGCGTGCGAGTACAGCTGGTCCATGTAGGGCATGGCCGCGGCCGCGAACGTCGCCTGATCTGCCATCGGGGCCACCCTACTTGGCCCCGTCGCGAGCTCGACCTCGGTGACCATCGCCGGATCGGGACTGCCCGGCTGCCACAATGACGGCGACCCAGGACAGCGTCCAGGGTCGCCGGGTACCGCTCGACGAGGCGTCTGCCGGGAGACGAACGACGTTCATGGCAAAACCCTCGTCCCCCAGACATCCGCGGCCGACCAGACGAGCCGTCCTCGTCGGGGCCGGGGTGACGGCTGGCGCCGCGTGGGCATCACCGGCGATCGTCGGGATCGACCGGGCTGTGGCCGCGCCCCAGAGCTGCGTAGACCAGACGATCGCCTGGAACAGCGTGTCGGGCTCCAACCCCTGGACGGCCACCGCCACCAGCGGCGACATCACCATCACCGCCACCATCACTGCGGTCAGCACGGGCACCACCGAGGTGCTGCTGTCGGGGGGGAACGTCCTGCAGCGGATGAGCGCCGGCCACTCGATCGGCGACTTCTTCGACACCACCCTGGCGTTCTCGCACACCTCCGGCCGGATCTGTGAGGCCACCACCACGATCCTCGACATCGACCAGAACGGCCGGGGGCTGGGCTGTGCCACCACGTCCCGGTTCCGTGACGAGCTGTCGAACCTGAGCGGGGCCGGGCTCAGCGTGACCCCCCAGGGCAACCTGGCCGAGGTCTCACCCGGGGTGTACGCGAGCACCCTCAACTGCAAGACCACCGACACCGAGAACCTGGTGATGACCTGGGCCGTGCCCTCGGGGGTGCTCAGCGGCGGCTACCGCTGGACCGCGGCCACGCCGCCGGGGACCGACCCCACCCTCGACCTGCAGCTCATCAAGATGGTCCCCTTCACCGTGTGCGCCACCGTCGCCGCCGGCCCGGCCGCAGTGAGCTCGGCGTCGGTGGGGGGCCGGGGCGGCGGCAACGACTGAGCGCCGCCCGGGCAGGCCCGTGGAGCACGAGTCCCTTGTCAGGACCAATTGATTCGAGGAAGCTCACAACACAGAACCTTGCCGCCATCGGCTCGGTCGGGTTGTGACCTCGAAGGTGGTCGCGATGGGGACAGCGAGGCGATCGCAGCGACTGGCTGAACCGGCGCGAGCCAGAGAGGTCGTGCTACCACTCGACCGCCTCACCGATCGGGAGCTGGGCGTCCTCCGCCTCGTCGCCGACGGGCTCAGCAACGAGGCCCTGGCTCTGCGGCTCCACATCAGCGTCAAGACGGTCGAGGCCCTCATGGCGTCGCTGTTCCGCCATCTCGAGCTGGCCGACTCCTGGGACGTCAATCGTCGCGTCACCGCCGCAGTGGCGTACGTCCGCAACGAGTCGGCGCAGCCACTGCCCCACCCGCTACCCGATGAAGAGGTGCAGATCGTCGCAGAAGTTGCGGCCCTCGGTGTCGTTGCGGCCCGTCGAGCCCTTGACGATCCCTAGGAACGCCACCTCCTCGTCGTCGGTCGGATCGGCGGGGGTCCCCCCATCGCTCACCACGATCTCGAACCTGATCTGACCGGGGTTGCGCAGCACGGCCTTCCCGTCCGGTCCGAGGAGGTTCCCCGATCCGGTGGCCAGGACCAGGATGGTCCGCGTGCCGTCGCCGTTGTCGGTGACCTTCAGATCCTTGTCGACCTGATCGGACACGACCGTGAAGGTCTTCCCGTTCGCGAGGTTCGTCCACGAGGCGGTGATGTGCCTGGTCGCCTGGCCGTGAAAGAGCCCGTTCGGACCTCCGACGCGTCGCCAGACGAACGTGCCGGTCTCGTCCAGGACGAAGCGGATGTCGAGGTCCCCACAGAAGTCCTCCAAGACCTCGTCGACGTGGTCGACGTAGTGCTCGACGATCGTCCCATTCTCGGGCGGCGCGGCAGCGACCGGCGCTGCTGCCGCCAACGAAGCGAGCGCGCACACCGCACCCACGAGCGAATACCTGCGGCCAGCCGACATGGTTGCTCCTTGCCGAAATCGGTCAGAACGTGGCGACGCTGTCGCCCGGTTCGAGGCGCGACGGTCCAGCTCCGAGAACGGAACGATTCCCGCCGGTCCCGTTCGCGGATCATGAGCCCTCTGCCGGAACTCCACATCAGGGCCATCCCTACGCTTCCGCGATCGGAGCGTCCGAGCCGCCCCCTGTGAGGGCGCACCGCTAGGGTCGACATCGGTGAACAGCGCGCCGGAACGATCCCGGGTCCTGCTGGTGGGGTCGGTGGCATCGGACCAGCCCGATGCCCGCACCGTGCCTGCTGCGGCCTTCCCCAGAGCCCAGCTCCGCGGTCGCTTCGGCACCATCGTGCTCGGTTCGGAAGCGCTCGACGTCGCCGACGAGTGGCAGCGGCTCATCGCCCACAACTGCGCCGCCCACCTGACTCCGGGCGGGACCCTGGCCGTCAGCAGGACGACGGAGAGCTTCGCCGACCATCTGGCTGCGTGCGGGTTCCAGCCCGTCGATGGCGCCGGTCCTCGAACCAGCTGGCGCCGTACCCGGCGCCGGACGATCCACGACGTCATGGCCGATGCCCGTGACCGGCTGGAGCGGGTCGGGGCTTCCGAGCTGGCGGCCTCCCTCGACACCGGCGACGTGGTCGTCGTCGACATCCGGATACCGGAGGATCGGCAGCGCTATGGCGTCATCGAGGGTTCGGTGCCCGTCGCCCGCACCACCCTCGAGTGGCGGGCCGACCCGGCCTCGGGCTACTCGCACCAGGCTCTGGGCGATCCGAGCCAGATCGTGGTGGTCTGCAACGAGGGGTACAGCTCCACCCTGGCGGCGGTGGCGCTGCAGGACCTGGGCTTCGCGCAGGCCACCGACCTGGTGGGCGGCATGGTCGCCTGGCTGGGAGACGGCTACCGGGTGGTGCCCGCCAGCGGTGACGACGAGGGACCAGTGCTGGGCGTGGCCCCGTCCCCGGGCCGCTGACCGGCTCCCGGCCGGCGTTCAGGTCTCGACCTCGACCCCGTCCAGGGCATCGCGGAGCCCGGCGGCAGCCCGGTCACCGATGCGTCCGAAGGCCAGCCCCAGAAGAGGGTCGGCCAGGCGGAGGGGCCCCTTCAGCGTGAGGTCGGCCTCGTAGCGCACCAATGTGGCGCCGCCGCTGGACTCGACCGTGATCTCGTCGAGCGAGACCATCAGCGAGGACTCAGCGCGTACAAGGATCCGCTGGGGCGGGTCGTAGTCGACCGTCTCGTACCGGAGCTCCATCTCCCGGGGTCCGGCCTTGAGCCTGACGTCGTAGACGCTGTCGGGCCCAGCGCCCTCGCCGGCGACCTGGTCGACTGCGGTGACGCCGGGGTCCCACTCGGCGAAGTTGCGGAGATCCGCCATGTATGCGAAGACCTCGTCTCGTCCTCGGTCGGTGCGCAGTGCCGTGCGGTAGGTGGCCATGGCCGGATTCTCGCGGGCCGGTGACCGCCGCGCCGCATCGCGACCGCGCGCGCGGACCCCGACCCTTGCGGCCGCCGCTACGTTTCCGCCATGCGTCTCGGGATCGCGATCCTGCCGGAACACCCCTGGGAGGAGGGCCAGCGGATCTGGCGGGATGCCGAAGCGCTCGGCTTCCATCACGCCTGGACCTATGACCACCTGGCGTGGCGGGACCTGCGTGACGAGCCGTGGTGGGGGTGCATGCCATTGCTGGCTGCGGCCGCCGCGGTCACCCGGTCGATCCGGTTGGGCCCGCTGGTGGCGTCGCCGAACTTCCGCCACCCGGTCGCGTTCGCGCGCGAGCTGATCACCGTCGACGACATCTCGGGCGGCCGACTGATGCTCGGGCTGGGCTCCGGCAGCACCGGCTGGGACGCCACCTTGCTGGGCCAGCCGTCGCTGACGCCGCTCGAGCGGGCCGAGCGGTTCCACGAGTTCACGGGACTGCTGGACAGCCTGCTCACCTCGGCGACGACCAGCCACGAAGGACGGTACTTCGTGGCCGACGACGCCCCCATGGCGCCCGGCTGCGTCCAACGTCCGAGGATCCCCTTCGTCGTCGCCGCGACCGGTCCCCGGACCCTCCGCACCGCGGCGCGTTGGGGAGACGTGTGGTTGACGAACGGACCCCAGGACCATCGGGGCCCGCCACTCGATCCCCTCGCCGGGGTCGAGGTGGTGCACGACCAGCTGAAGCGTCTTCACGACGCCTGCGAGGCCGTGGGGCGCGATCCGGATGAGCTGGACAAGATGGTGCTCACCGGCACCCGGCTCGATCCCGGCCTCCAGTCCCGGGACGCCCTCGAGGCGACCGTGGGCCGGTACGAGGAGATCGGCATCACCGACCTGGTGGTGCACCGGCCCCGCCCGCGCGACCCCTACGCCGGTGACCTGGCCCGTTTCGAACGCCTCGTGGGCGGTCTGCTGGCGAAGCGGGCCATCTGATCCTGCCCGGATCAGGGATCGATTCGCAGCTCGAGGCCGTAGTGATCGGACAGCGCGGCGTCGGATCCGTCCAGGACGCGCCGGGCTGACGCGGATCCATCGATGCCTCGCACCAGGATGTGGTCGGCGACCACCGAGCGCTCGCCGGCGGCGAACGGATCGTCTGCGCACATCGTGCATCGCGGGTCGCCGGCCTCGAGGTAGGGGTTGGCGAACCCCGCTGCGGGCAGCAGGTCGTAGGCGGCCGCGTGGTCGGCTTCGAAACCGGCGCCGGCCGGCCCCGCGTCCAGATCCCCGAGCACGATCACCGCCTCCCCGGGGTCGACCTCGTCCTCGACGAAGTCCCGAAGGGCCATCACCAGCGCCACCTGGGCCGGGCCGGTGACGGGCTCGGAGCCGGCAGACGCCAGATCGGTGCCGAACAGGTGGATCGGCCCGTGGCTGCCCGCGTCCACGAGCACGTGCACCACGGCTCGACCGCGCTCACCGAGATCGCGCACGTCGGTGTCGAGGACGACGTGCCGGCTGAGCAGGGCCAGGCCGAGAGCCTCGGGCTCGGGCACGACCACCAAGGGGTAGGCCCCGGCCACCGCGTCGCGGAGCGAGCCGGCGACCCCGGGCAGCAACAGCCCCTGCACGAACACGACATCGGCGTCGAGCGCGGCGATCGCCTCCACGACCGGCGCCACCCGTTCGCGCGCCAGCGCCATGCCGTCTGCCAGGCCGGCATCGAACGTGACGACGCGCAGCGGCGTCGGCACCGGCGTCGGTCGAGCCGTGGGCAGAGGCTGCGTGCGAGCTGGCGTCGGAGTCGCCACGCTGGCCTCGGTCGGCGTCGGCTGCACCGGCGCGGTCGTGCCGTTGCCGCTGCATGCCAGCGCCAGACAGCCGGCCAGGGCGGCCGCTGCTGCCGCGCGTCGCCGGCTCCGCCGGATGCCACGTCGGCAGCGGTGCGGATGCATCGGCCTCGTCGCCGGGCTGGGTAGCAGATCGGTGCACTCGGGCCGGTTCGTGCGCCCTCAGGCAACCGAGTGGTCGGCGTGCATCAGCGTGTCGACTGCGTGAGCGATGCCCCACGCGGCCATCGCCCCGTGATCGGCTCCGTTGACCACCCGCTTGGTCAGGTTCAGGCTCGGATACCCCCGCTGCTCGAGGCGGGACACGAAGTCGACGAACAGCGATGTCCGCAGGATCTCGCCGAGCTTGCCCGCCTCCGCCCACGGCGCCGGCTCTTCCTCGCTGCCGATCGAGTAGTGCACGGTCGCAGCGAGGTCGTCGTGCGCCTCGGCGTAGGCAGCTTCGAGCGCGAAGAGGCCCTTATCACCCGTGCCCAGGGCTGGGCTCACGATGAAGTACTCCTCGAAGAGCTCCGGGCGCGTCAACAGCGTGTAGGTGGCGAACTCACCCCCCATCGATGCGCCGAACAGGATTCGCCTCTGCGGCGAGCCAGAGTACTCGGCCTCGATGCGCGGCATCAGCTCCTCGGTGAAGAAGTCGAGCAGGTCGTCGGCACCGCCGGTCTTCATCGACAGGCCCCCCAGCATCTCCTCGAAGAACTGGCTGACCTCCGGGTCGTCGACGTGGGTCAGGTCCTTCGTTCGCCGTTGCATCGTGTCGGCGAACTCCTGATGGACGTCGTTGCCGTAGCCCACGAACACCCCCATGAGCGGAGCCGGGGCCTGCGAGGCGATCGGCAGCAGGCGCAGCAGCCCGCCCAGCGCTTCGACGAAGAAGTCGCCATCGGGTGCGCAGAGCACGCGATAGCGCTGATCACCGCCGGCTTGGTGCCCCATGGGCAGGACGACCGTGACGGTGTACTCGTCGCCGTGCTTCGAGCTCATCGTGAACTCGTGGGTGTTCGGCATGATGTGTGGTGCGGTGGTCACGGGCCCCCCATACGACAGCTCGTAGGCATCGGTCACTATGTCACGGCCCGGGATCGACGCGGAGCCCAGCCGCTGGACCCGCATCCACGGGCCCACCGGGCGATCAGCGGGCGAGACCCGAATGTCGCTCAGCCGGCAGGTAGCGACAAGAGCTCCGCCGGATGCCACGTCGGCAGCGGTGCGGATGCATCGGCCTCGTCGCCGGGCTGCTCACTCCATGACCCGCAAGGTGTCGGGAATGTCCATCCGGCGCACCCGGCGGATCAGGAAGAGCGGCGCCAGGGCCACGGCCACCACCCCGATGAGCAGGGCGATGACCAGCGTCGAGGGTGCCAGGTACGTGGTGATGCCGAAGTCGGGCAGCGAGCTCTCGGCCAGCGAGCGCAGCATCCACTCCAGGACCAGGGCGCCGGCGACCAACCCGATCGCGGTGGCGCAGACGCCCACCAGCACGCTCTCCTTGGTGACCACCGCCATGATGGTCCGTACCGGGAGCCCGAAGGCGCGCATGGTGGCGTGCTCGCGGCGGCGTTCCTCCACCGTGATCCGGGTCGAGTTGAAGGCGATGAGCAGCGCCAGCGCCAGCACCGACCCGGCCGCGATCAGCAGGAACCCGACGAACTGCTCCAGGGCCTCGTCGAAGATCTCGCTGAGCCTGGCCACCGCCTGGGTGGATGCCACCTCCGGGCGCTCGAAGAGGGCCCGCTGCACATCGCCGCGACCGAAGCCCTCTGCCGGATAGGCGTTGACCAGGTTGACCTCGCCCTGGAGCCCGAACCGCCCAGCCAGGGACAGATCGGCGAAGGCGAAGTTCCGGATGGGATTCGGATGGATCCCGTCGACGGTCAGGGCCGATCGAGCTCCCCGGAACACCCCGTCGTCGCCACGCACCGGATGGAAGAGCTGCACGGTGTCGCCGACGCTGACTCCGAGGTCGTCGGCGGCCTTGGAGGCGAGGATGATGCCGTCACCGCTCGCCGAACCCTCGACGATCGTCGGGGTCCACGCAGCGCGCTCGAGATCGACCAGCTCCACGATGAGGAAGATCGGTTCGCTGACGTCCGCGGAGACCACTGCGGCGCCGCCGAAGAGCAGGCCCCGGTCGACCGAGCCCACCGACTCCTCGGCGGCGATCGCCTCCACGGCCGTGGAGTCGGTCGGGTAGAAGGTGTCGAGGGCGACGAGCACCCGGTCCGGATCGCCCTTGGTGACCTCGGCGGCGCCGCGATCGATCGAGCGGCTGAAGCTGTCGAGCATCCCCAGCACGGCCACCAGCGCGGTGATCGCGGCCCCGACCCCGGCCGCGGTGAGCAGGGTGCGCCGGGGGTTGCGGAGGACGTTGCGCACGGGCATGTGGGTCAGACTCGACCCGGGGAGGCGGACGCGGTTGGTCCAGTCCGTCAACCGGTTGCCCCGGGCGACCAGGTGCCCGAGCCGGATGGCCTGGATGGGCTCCACGCGGACGGCCCGCCAGACCGGGAGGGCGGCTGCGGCGAGCGGGATGACGAGGCCGAGCGCGGCAGCGCGGGCGTAGGGCCCGAACTGGAACGGGGTGCGCCACTCCGGAAGCGGGAGCAGGGACTCGAAGAGGCTCTTCATCGCCGCGCCCACGACGAGGCCGACGGCGACGCCGGCGATGGTGCCCACCACCCCGATCTGGGCGCCGACCAGGAGGGGCCGTATGGCCAGCCGGAAGCGAGACACCCCCAGTGCCATGCCGATCCCGATCTCCCGCCGCTGGGACTCGACGATGCGGCTCACCAGGTTGAACGCCGCCAGCGCGGCTGCGAAGAGGATGAGGGCCGAGATCATGTTCCAGACCTGCTGGTCGCTCTCGATGTCCTCGTAGAGCACGCGGAACGCCTCGACGTCGTCCTGGTCGGTGACGGTGGCGCTGACCCCGGGGACCTCGGCCAGCGCGGCGCGTAGCTGATCCGCGATGCGATCCCGGTCGCTCCCGCCGGCCAGGGTCAGCACCACGTCGTTGACCTGGCCGGGACGAGCGACGAGGGTCTGGGCGTCGGCGAGGGGCGTGTAGAGGATGGCGAAGTCCCCCTGGGCGAACAGCGATCCCTCGGGGCCGGTGACGAAGAAGTCCTCGGGTCCTGCGCCCAGCCCCACGTACTCCACGGGGCGGCCACCCGAGACGGTGAGGCGGCCCCGTTCGGGCAGGTCGTAGAAGTCGGCGAACTTCGCCTCCAGGATCACCGACGGGGGGTCGGCGCCCGCCCCGGGTTCGGACCCGTCACGCAACCAGACGTCGTCGACGAGCTGCGAGTCGCCGAAGGGCATGCCCACGATGCGGGCCCGGACCAGGATCGTCTCGTCGGGGGTCGAGGCGTCGACCTGGTTGTCGACGACCAGGCGTTCGACCACGCCCGTGACCGCTGCGGCGTCGGGCAGGCCCTCCACCGCCTCTGCGAGCAGACCCTCGTCGACGAAGGTGCCGGGGCTGAGCTCGGCCCTGAGGTCGTGGATGCCGGTGGCGCCGAAGCTGATGTCGTTCGACTGGCGGCGCCATGTGGCCGTGCTGCCGAGGCCGGCGAACACCCCGGTCCCGATGGCGATGACCAGCGCGATCGCCACCACCGCCACCCAATGGCTGCGGAGGTCTCGCCACGACCAGCGCAGCCACAGCGAGCCGGTCACCGGCGGCTCACCACTGGAGCTCCCCGATGTCGGCCCGGCCCCCACTCGGTGCGCCGTCGGACACGATGCGGCCGCTCGACAGCTCGATCACCCGGTCGGCGATGCGGGATATCTCCCGGTTGTGGGTCACGACGAGCACGGCCATCCCGGCCTCCGCCTGGGCCTGGAGCACGCGGAGGATCTGCACCCCGGTGCGGAAGTCGAGCTCCCCGGTGGGTTCGTCGGCCAGCAGGATGGGGTTGCCGGTGGCCAGGGCCCGGGCGATGGCGACCCGCTGCTGCTCACCCCCGGAGAGCTGGTGCGGGAAGTGGCGCAGGCGCTCCCCCAGCCCCACCTGGCGCAGGGCCTCGGTGGCGCGGCCCTCGGCGTCCTCGC
>JBFINV010000003.1:0-21779 GCA_041611015.1 Acidimicrobiales bacterium
CCCACTGGAGAGATGGCCGAGTCAGGTTGAAGGCGCTTCCCTGCTAAGGAAGTAACGGGGGTAACCTCGTTCGAGGGTTCAAATCCCTCTCTCTCCGCCACTGGGAGGCCCCGGCCGGGGCCTCCTGTCGCGCCGGGCCTGCGGACCGCTCAGAGGTCGACGTAGCAGGTGAGCATCCGGGCCGCCCGGGTCACCTGGCCCCGGTCATAGAGCAGCGCGTAGGCGTAGCGGCGGGTGCCGGCGTCGGTTCCGGCCACGCGGGCCAGCAGCGCTGCTGAGAACTGCGGGGTGAGGACCACGATCGCCCGCTCTCCGCTCAGGGGGTCGGTGCTGGGCACCTCGCCGGAGAACACCTTCGAGATCGAGCCCAGGTCGTGTCCCAGGGCCAGCACGAAGTCAACCTTGTCGGCCAGGATGCCGTAGCGCTCGGCGACCGCAGCCGGGGCGCTGACCGTCTTCTCGAACGACGACAGCAGTACGGCGCTGTTGTGGTTGGCGGCCTGGCGCTCGAGGTCGAGCGTGAGGGCCAGGATCAGCTCCTCGCTTCCAGTGCGGACCTGGGAGGAGCTGGCCACCAGCTCGAAGGGGGTGGCGCAGGGCTCGCCCCAGCTGGCGCCGACCGGTTCGAGGCTGCGGATGCGCAGGGGAGCGTCGCTCAGCTCCTCGGGGTGGCCGATCGCGAAGCCCTGGACGTGGGTGGCCCCGAAGGAGAGGGCCACGTCGCGGTCGTCGTCGGACTCGATGCCCTGGCAGATCACCGCCGCGCCGGTGCGCTCCGACTGGGAACGGACCACGCTGAGCAGCTGACCCAGGTTGGCGTTGGGGCTGGCGTTGACGATCCCGAGCTCGAGCTTGATGACGTCGGGCTCCACCAGCGGGAGGATCGCGAGGGACCTCGGGTCGACACCCACGTCGTCGAGCGCCACCCTGAACCCCATCTCTCGGGCCCAGGTGGTGACCCCGAGCAGCTCGGCCGGGGAGGCGAAGTCGTAGCGATCGCTGATCTCGAGGACGACGGGGCAGGCAGTGGTGATGTTGGCGAGCAGGGACGAGAAGCTCTCCGCGGCGTCTGGGTCCCGTCCGAATGCGGCGTCGCACAGCACCGAGGCCTCGACGTTCACGAAGAGGGCATGGCCGGTCTTGAGGAGCACGTCGCGTGCCTGGATCACGGCCTGGGACTGGCAGAGGAGGTCGAGCTCATTGATGCGATCCGCGTCGGCTGCTGCGGCGAACATCGCAGCCGGCGTCGCCAGAGGCGACCCTTCTGGCCCGCGGGCCAATGCCTCGTAGCCCACGACCGAGTCGTCCAGGAGCGAGGTGATGGGCTGGTACATCATCGTCACCAGCCGCTTCGAGATGATCCGGTCGAGCTCTTCTGCAGCATTCTCCACGGACGCCGCTGTGTCAGCCGCGTCGGGCTCCGCTTCCTCGGTCTCGATCTGGTCGGTCTCGACGTCGTCGGTGTCGACTTCGCTCACGCCTCGTCCTCCGTGACGCTTACAGTCGCGCTTCCATCGGCCAGCTACGCGCAGAATCGAGGGATCGGCGGAGCCCGAGTCGTATGCGGCCTGGGGCGGGGCCGCTAGAGTGGCCCCCGGCCCGCTGGGCCCTGCGCTCGTGGCTCAATTGGATAGAGCATCTGACTACGGATCAGAAGGTTGGGGGTTCGAGTCCCTCCGAGCGCGCTGGATGGATGCGGGTGCTCGGTCTCCGGGTCCGCTACTCGCCTTCGAGTTGTCGCGTGTCCGGTGGGACCGGTTGCCCCTCGATGTCGACGTCGCTGGTCGACACGAGCTCGGTGGCAGCCAGGGCCCCTGTCCTGGGGCTGCCAGGGGCGACCGCCGCCGGATCGGGTTCGTCGACCACGGTGCCGGTCAGACCGCGGTCGTTTCGTGGCGGAGGTTCGTCTCCGATGTGGATGCAGCCCTGCGGACCGATTGCAGCCACGAGTGAGGAGACCTCTCCGGCGTCGAGCGTGAGCGACGTCTCGCAGCTGTAGTCGGGGTTCGACCGCCCCCGAGCCAGCTCGACGTGCTCGTCGAGGTCGTCCCCGCACCCGCTCGCGTCACAGGCCAGCATCCATATGCGAACGACGTACTCGCCGGGCGAGAGCTGGAGCGACTCGAAATGTCCCGCCCAGACGCCGGGCCCCACCACCTCGTTCGGCAGGGCCGCGCCGCGGACTCCGACCTCTCCGGTCGGCCCGTCGATCACCTGCAGGATCCCTACCGAGCCCTCGATGTAGCCGATCGAATGATCCTCCACCACCGCCTCGAGGACGGCTCGGTCGGCGCTGGTCACCTGGTCCCCGCCGCAGCCGGTCGCGACCACACCTCCGACCACGATTGCGACGACCGCCGGTCGAATCCCCATGGAGAACCAGGTTGCCAGCTCCGGTCCGACCAGAAGCATCGGCCGCCACACGGCGCCGCGCCCTGCGTCCCGGAGGTGGCCGAGCCTGCGGTCGCGCCACGATCGGATTGTCGGTTGGATACGAGCGACGTCGGCGGATCAGTCGACGGTGAGCTGCTCCAGGCACAGCGCCCAGGGGACGTCGCCCAGGTGTCCGGCGGCTGCCCGCAGGGCTTGCTGGCCGGCGTCGTCCAGCGCCCCCGAGGCGCCGTAGGTCAGCTCGCCGAAGTCCTCACCCGTGGTGCGCTCGACGCACTCGAAGACGGCCTCGGTCTCGGCCTTGCTGTCGGCCGTGAACCCCAGCTCGTCCTGGCAGCGCATCCAGGGTCCGTGGTCGTCGTGCTCGAACGCCGCATCCCGGGCCCGCTGGCTGTCCGACGACAGGCCACCGGCCTCATCGAATACGAGCTCCCCGAAGTCGACGCCCACTCGCTGCTCCACGCAGTCGAACGTGGCGATCGTCTCTCCGTGAAAACGCTCCAGATCGATCTGGCCGAGCGCTGCCGCCCAGCCCAGCGACACGGGCGCCGCCAGGTGCCGATCGAGGCAGCGCTCGAAGTGACGGTCGGATTCGACGGCCAACCCCGACGATGGGCGGGAGAAGCTGGCGTGACGGTTGGGATCGTCGAAGTCGACTGTGGCCTCGATCCCGGCGCCGGCGAGGCAGCTGACCACGGCCTCGGCCCCGGCCCGGTACTCGGCCTCGGTGACCAGGCCGTCCTGGAGGATCATCTCGCTCGTCACCAGGCCGTCGCCGCTGCTGATCGTGGTTGCCGAGTCGTCCGAGCCAACCATGGTGGCGACCGTCAGCCCGCCACCTACCGCCAACAGGCCGGCGAGCGAAGAGCGCACCAGCACCCGGCGCCGCCCCCGGCGGGGGATCGACGTCGAGTCGGCCACGACCTCGTCGCCGACCGTTGTCCGCACGTCGTCGGCCGCGGACTCCAGCAGGTGCTCGACGTCGGTCATCGCCCCTCCTCCGAGCTCAGGCGCTCCGCCAGGGTCTGCTTGGCCCGCAGCAGGTGGGTCTTCACGGTGTTCTCGGAGCACTCCAGAATCCGGGCGACCTGGGCGATGGGCGAGCCGTCCACATACCGCAGGGCGATCACCTGGGCCTGACGCCGGGGGAGGCGGCGCACCTCCCGCCAGATCAGCTCGCTCTCGGTCGAGAGCTCGGGGAGCTGGTGGGCCGACCGGCCGAGCTTCGCCAGCGCCCGGACCTCTGCCTGGCGACGCCGGAGCAGCGAGGTGGCGCGGTTGGCGACCACCCGCCGGACCCAGGCCCCGGGATCGTCGTAGCCCGAGATGCGGTCCCACCGGCGGTAGGCGGCCAGGAATCCCTCCTGGGCCAGATCCTCGGCACCCGTGCGACTCCCGGAGAGGACATAGGCCAGCCCTACCACTGGCCCCAGCTCGCGCCGGTAGAAGCTCTCGTAGCCTTCCGGCGGTTCGGCGCCGGAGTCAGATCGCTCCGCGGTGATCTCGCCGTCCGCCTGGCTCACCGTCACCTCCATCGGGGCCACCATGCCAGTAACACGCTCGAGGCGCCGAAACGGGTGACGGCGGATCGCGACACAGGTGCCACCGCACTGGTGCCAGACTCGCGCGGTGCACGACGCAGGGGATCGAGCCCGCAGCGGACGAGGTGCAGACCGATGAGCAAGACCAAGCCGGTGCGCATACACGACCGTCTGGTGTGGGTCTGGGACAACTCTCACGACGTCGTGCTGGCGTCCCTCGTCGAGGTGGCGGGGCCCGATGCCGACGACCAGGTCCTGCACGACTGGCGGGTGTGGGCGTCGATAGCAGATCTCGGCTTCCGCTACCCCACGGGGGATTGGCCGGATGCGGACCAGCTGGTGGCCCTGCTCGAGCTGGCCCGGGATCGGATCGAAGAGCACGGGGCGGTCGAGGCGGCTGACCTGACGTCCTGGTCCGTGCTCGAGGGCAAGTTGGTCTCGGGCGGGTTCCTCCGGCAGCCACTACCCGCGGCAGCCGTGATCGAGGTGGTCGACGCGTTCCAGGATCTGGCGCTCGGAACCTACGACCCCGACCCGCCCGGTGGCGCATGGCTACTCGGCGCGCCCGGCGGCAGGACCACCGTCGGGATGCGCCCGAACCCGTCGAACTGAGCCGCCGCTAGGCGTCGAGCGCGCGGAACGAGATGACCTCGGCGAAGCGGTGGCCGCCGATGGCGCGGTTCGACAGCTCCACGACCACTTCGTAGCGACCCCCGGCGACGAGCAGGTGCTCGTTCGGGAGGTTGACGCTCAGAGCCAGCTCCGTGGGCCCGAGCTGTTCGACGAACACCGCGGTGACCGGGTCGACGATCAGCGCCAGATCGGGCTGCTCGGACAGCACCGACATCGACGGCCCGGCGCAAGGCTCGCACATGGCCCCAGGTGGGCAGTACGGGCACTCGTCGGCGAACACCAGGTGCCCGGCCACGAGGTACCGGCTGGCGGGAGCGTCCGGATCGTTGAGCTCGGCGATGGTGGCCACCGCCGGCTCCCGGGCCGCCGCATCCATCAGTGCGAACAGGTCGTCGAAGATCGGCGCGCCCTCCAGCTCGTGTTCCACGTCGCTGAAGGAGACGATGGTGCCGGCGACGTGGAGGTCGACGTTGCGGTTGATGCCGTCGACGCAGGCGTGGCACACGCCCGGGCCCAGGCCAGCACGCAACGCGTCGAAGTCGGTGTCGAGCATCTCGACCAACAGGAAGGACGCCGCCGATGGCGACACCGCCCCCGAGGACAGGTGGAGGTGGTCCTCACCTCGCTCGAAGGCCCACCTGGCCCACCGGCCGTCGGTCCAGAGCGTGGCGGTGGGGCAGGTACCTCCCATGTCGCAGCCGCCGATGTAGTCCAGATCGGCGAGGGGTCGAGGTTGGGAGGCGCGGATCGGCACCGAGCCCGAACGGACCGCCGACACCGCGGCCAGCAGCTCGTCGACCTCGGGGCCCTCTGCGTGGCAGGTGTCGACGATGTCGAGGCGGCCGCCACGCCGGATCTGCAGCTGGCGCCCGCCGTCGTCGAGCTCGGGCTGGCACAGCAGCTGCTGGCCGGGCTCGATCAGCCACCCCATCAGCCCCTCCGGGAAGGCCTCGATCAGGCCGGTCAGGCGGTCCATGTCCTCCTGGAGGGCCCGGGTGATCTCGGTCCGACCCTCCTGGTCGAGCCGCACCGAACCGTCGGACCAGATCTCGGTGCGGCTGCAGATCCCGTTGGGGCAGTCGCTCCTGGTGATCGACACCGCCACCAGCTCCGCGGTGCTCGACGACGTCGCATCGGGAGGGGTGGCTGCCGCCGTCGGGACCGGCGTGGCCGTGGCCGCCGTGTCTGTTGGTACCGCCGTCGGGGCCGGCGTGGCCGTGGCCGCGGTGTTTGTTGGTGCCGCCGTCGGGGTCGGCGTGGCGGTGGCGACGACCGGGTTGCTGCCGCCGACCTGCACCTCCACCCCACCGCCACCACAGCCCACTGCAACCAGCACGACCAGACCCAGAACCGCCCTCATACGAACTGTGACGACCGAGCGCCGCATCTGGTTCCGATCGGCCGAAGCAGGGGCCGAATGACCTGTGGGGAACGAAGCGTCTCAGCGGATCTCGTACACGTAGCTGAGGGTGGTCCCCTTGTAGCTGGCAGTGGCCCGCCAGCATCCCGCATCGGCGGGCTCGATGCCGTTGATCATGAACCAGTCGTCCTCGACCGTGTAGGCGTTGGTTCCCGGGCTGGGGTATACGACCGGCGCGCCGCCGCTGTCGAGGCGCTGGTAGGTCACCTCCAGCGGGGGTTGCCCCTCCTCTGAGCCACCAGGGAAGTTGACGCTCCACCACACGCTCTTCCGTGGGTTGTGACCCTCCAGCTCCAGGATGGTCCAGAGCTCCTCGGTGCCGTACCAGACCGCATCGGGGACCGACGGCGTGGATGGCCAGGGCTCGGGCGGCACGAAACCCCCGGCGTCCGGATCGGTCACCGGGCACTCGAAGGGCCCGAGGGTGTCCCGCTCGTCGATGCGAGCACCCGTCGCCGGATCCAACAGGATGCCACGCCTACCGACCAGCATCTCGATGGCCAGCCTGCCGTCGGGCCCGTAGTCGGTGCCACCGAAGATGCCGCCGGGGAGGGGGCTACGCCACAGCACCTCGCCGGCCGCCGGGTCGATGCGAAACACGGCGTCCTCGAGGGTGCGGGCCAGCAGGGCCGGGCCGTCCTCGAGCTCCGCCACCACCACCAACTCGGAGCTGAAGGCCCGGATGGAGCTGAACAGCTCCGTGGTCCAGGCCAGCTCACCGGAGTCGGCGTCGAACCCCAACAGCGCAGAGCTCTGGGGTGCGCCGACGTGGTCCTCCTCGACCACGTCCATGAGCACCACCATCCCCCCGACGACCACCGGGTGAGCCCACTGCCAGTCGGTGCCCTGTCGACCGGTGGCGGTCCAGAGGACCTCGCCGGTGGCCGGGTCGACGCGGCGGAGCAGCGGAGCCCGGGCGTCGCCCGCGGTGGAGAACGAGGTGCGCAGGAGCCACACCTCGCCGCCGTGGCCCGTGAAGGAGCCGGCGCGCTCGTCGGCCGTGCGATCTACCCGCCAGATCTCCTCGCCGGTGGCCGGGTCCAGGCGCCAGAAGTCCGCGCCGGCTGCGTCGACGTAGAGGGCGTCGAAATCCCAGATGAGGGTCACGCCGACCCCGCCGGGATCGGCGGTCCAGCGGGTGGCCAGGGTGTCCAGCTCCACTCCGGTGACGCTGGTTCCGGCGGTGCGGTGCACTGCCACGCCCAGCTCGGGGAACAGCGCCGGGCCGAAGGGGGTACACATCGTGCAGGTCGGGTCCGGTCGCCTGGCCGCCAGTGCGTCGAAGTAGGCCAGCCTGGGCTCGATGGGTCGCAGGTCGAATGCGTCGAGGGCTGCGTTGGCGACCTCGGCATCGGTCCGAACCGTGGTCACCATGGCGTCGTCGGGGCGACAGAAGCGGATTCCTGCGTCGTCCCGGGCGACCACGGAGCCCAGCTCGTTCTCGGTCACGGCATCGTCGTCACCGCAGACCTCGTAGGCGACGGTGATCGTCGTCCGCGCGCCCTCGATCGTCGCGGACTCGGGTGCCGGACGCTCCCGCACTGTGAAGGGCTCGGCGAGGGCCTCGGGCAGGCTCAGCCGGAAGCGGCCCCCGTCGAACAGGCGGAGGTCGTACACCGCAGCCCCGTCCTCGACCACCGAGGGGGCCTCGAGGGCGCGGGTCCGCTCACCGGTGGGCCAGCGGGCGATCTCCCACAGTTCGTCGAGGGACACGCCAGCGGCCAGCAGCTCCTCCCAGCCGGCGCCCGTGGGCTCCACGATCACCGACACCGCGGGCGAGGTGGTGTCGCAGGCCACCCACAACCCCTCGATGTCCACCGCCCAGGCCCGGCGGCCCCCGTCCATCAGGCTGCCTGTGAAGAAGGCGACCACGTCGCCGTTCAGCTCGCCCTCGGGGACCCTGGCCGGGGTCCAGATTGTCAGGGGTTCGTCGATGCGCTCCCCGTCCGGTCCGAGGGCGTCGAGGATCTTCACGTCGAGAATGGTGCCGCCGTCGGCGGGGTGGGCGTCGAGCAGCTGACCCCGTACGGCGCGCGGGCTCGCCAGGGCCAGCGCACGCGCAGACTCGGAGGGCTCGTAGTCGAAGGTCGGCAGACCTCGACCGAGCGAAGCGGCCAACTCGGTCGCGACGCACTCGGCCGGGGGGTCACCAGCCGGCAGGTCGCCGCCGTCCGCGGTGCCCCGGTCGGCGGTGTCGCCGCCGTCACCCTCGTCGGTGGTCGTGCCCGCATCCTCGTCGGTGGACCGGTCGAGGGTGGCCAGGTTGGTCGTGTCGTCTCCGGCGGTCAGGACCAGCACCGCGGCGGTCAGCCCGACCACGGCCAGGACGACGGCCGCGGCGGCGAGCAGCTGGGGGCCGAACCGCCGCGGGAGCTCGACGAGGGGCGCGGGCCCGACCTGGCTCCAGGTGTCGGGTGCGGGAACCCCCATGAGCTCTTCGAACTGCGCCGCCAGGCGAGGGTCGAGCCGCTCGTCGGGGGTCATCTGGTCGTCCCTGGCGTCATCGTCCATCGGAGCTCTCCATCGCCGCTCGGAGGTGGGCGTGGGCCCGGTGGAGCTGGACGCGCACCGTGCCCGGTGATGTGTGGAGGAGCTCCGCGATCTCGGCTGGCTTGAAGCCGCCGGCGTATCGCAGGACCACGATGGCCCGTTGCTGGTCGGACAGGCCGCCCAGTTGGGCGAGGAACTCGAGGACCGAGGCCTCGATCACGCTGCCTTCGGCGTCCACGGTCCACCCGACCACGTCCTGGGCCCGGTCCCGGAGCAGCCCACCGGCGACCCGGAAGGCGCAGCGCCAGACCCAGGCGTCCACGTCGTCGATGTCCGAACCCCGCCGCAACGCCTGGCTGAACGCCTCGGCCTCGGCGTCGCTGGCGAGCTCGGGATCACCCGTGTAGCCGAGCAACGAGTGCCACAGCCGGTGGTGGATGCGCGGGTAGGCGTCCTCGACTCGTTCTGTGGTCACAGCTCCCACGACTCTATAGGGGCGGTTTCAGCACAGATCGTTAACGCGGGTTCGAGGCCCCCCTGGTCATGCCAACCGCGACCGGAGTCGGCCCCCGCGTCCGCAGTCGTCATCAGCGCAGCGGCGCCGGCCGGGGCCCTGGGAGGGGACAGCTTCGGCCGAACTCCGAGCCGGGGCGGAGGGCAGCTCGGGCAGCCGTTGGGCAGCCGGGCCCGGCCGGCGCCGACGCAGTCGTTCGAGGCGGTACTCGTGGAGCAACAGCACCGCGTAGGGGTGGATCTGGTCCACGGCCCGGCTACGCCGCGCTGACCGTGCCCTGGCGGGCGCGGTCGTCGTGGAAGTAGCGCACCGTCAGGTGGCCCTCGGGACACCGGGCGTAGGCGACCGGGCCCTCGCTGGTGTTGTGGAACGACACGATCGACCGGGTTCCCACCAGGTAGGTCTGGTCGCAGATGTGGCAGTGGAGGTTGAACATGGGTTCACTGT
Source organism: Acidimicrobiales bacterium (assembly GCA_041611015.1). Lineage (GTDB taxonomy): Bacteria > Actinomycetota > Acidimicrobiia > Acidimicrobiales > UBA8592 > JBFINV01. Next base: position 9,437 of record JBFINV010000003.1, read on the forward strand.
CATCCGAGAGTCCCTGTAGAACAAGCGATGGTTTCTTGCTATGTTCATGCAGCAAGCCTTACGAATCGGCCCGAACCCGAAAAGAGGTCGCCCGATGGATGTGACGCTCCAGCAGTTGCGCATGCTGCGCGAGGTCGCCAACCGCCACACCATCGCGGCCGCGGCCGATGCCCTCGGCTACACCCCCTCCGCGGTGTCCCAACAGCTGGCCGGCCTCGAGCGGACCACCGGAGTGGCGGTGCTGGAACGGGTGGGGCGGAACGTGCGCCTCACCGACGCCGGGCGTGAGCTGGTGCGCCACGCAGACTCGCTGCTGTCCGGGCTGGAGGCGGCCCAGGTGGCGCTCGAGCAGGTGAACGGCGAGGTCCGGGGCGACATCGAGATCATGGTGTACGAGTCGGTGGCGGCGACCCTGCTGCCCCCGCTGCTGGACCGGCTGGCCGAGCGCCATCCGGACCTGTCGCTGCGGACCCGCCAGTACGACCCCGATCAGGCAATCGACGAGCTGGCCAACGGCACCATCGACCTGACCTTCGCCGTCGACTACCGCCACGCGCCAGCGCCGCCTCGCGACGACATCGTCCGGTACTCGATCCTCGAGGACCGCTTCCACGTGGTGGTGGCCGACGACGACCCGCTGACGGGTCCGACGGTGCGCCTCGCCGATTTGGCCGACCGTACGTTCATCTCCTCTCCACCGCATCTCAGCTGCGGACGATGCGTGGTGAGCGCCTGTCGGGACGCCGGCTTCGAGCCCGACATCGGCCATCAGCTCGACGACTACCCCACCACGCTCCACCTGGTCGCAGCGGGCCAGGGGGTGTCCCTCGTCCCCGACCTGGGTCTGGTGCAGGTGCCACCCGGCGTCCGGATCCTGGGCATCGAGCCGCCGCTGTCGAGAACGGTGCAGCTGGCCTACCGGGCCGCCAGCGCCGGCCGACCCGCCATCGTGGCCATCCAGGATGCGCTGTGCGAGCTGGTCGCCGAGATGGAGCTCGTCGCCGCCTGAGCGCTTCTGGAGCGGCCCACCCCTGCTGTACGTACGTCAAGTCACGCGATCGACACATTCGCACGTTGCACGGGGCCCCGATATGCACAGTGCGGGGACAAGTGTGTGGACAAACCGGTCTGGTGGTCAGACCGAGCACTGCTCGCATCGGTGGTCAGACCGGGTGCGCTTTGCCCAGATCGTCGAGCATCACGGCCCTCGTCCGTCGACCCGCCTCACGGGTCTGGCGGTCAGACCACGTGCCGCCTGGTGGCTTCATCGGGGACGGCCACGTGGACAACTGCGTCGCCCCGGTTCACCAGTGGTCGCTGGCTGTGGCCGATGACGATCCCGCCGATCCGGCTGCGGTCGGGTCTTCTCCGTCTTCGCTCGGGAGTGACTATCGCGCGAATCGCAGGGATGCTGCCGCCGAGACCGCCAGATCCACGATGGCGCGCCGGGAGCTCGGGTCGTCGCCGAGATGCCCGTTCCGGACCGGGCGCCACAACATGCCCAGGATCGCCGAGGCCCTGGCTCTGGCCGACTTGGACGGGCGGCCACCCGCGAGCAGCCGGTGGACTCGGCGGTTGTTCTCCGCCAGCCGGGTACCGAGGTCACCGTGGTTGAGGATGGACTTGTCGGCGTCGATCCACTCGGCCGTGGTCCGATGATCACAGAGCGTGGACAGGTAGTCGGTGATCAGAGATTCGAGGGCTGCCTCGTCGAGCTTGCCGTTCTCGTGGCGCCCGACCACGGCGTCGAGGTCGTCGAGCAGCGGGCCGGCCAGCTCGAAGAGCAGATCTTCCTTGGAAGAGAAGTGGTAGACGAAGGCTGCCTTGCTCAGCCCGGTTGCTGCGGCGAGGTCGGCGACCGACGTGCTGGCGTAGCCCCGATCGACGAATGCGCTGAGCGCGGCCTGGAGCAGATCCTGGCGTCGGTTGACGTGCCTGGGCACAGCGCCTCCGATTCCCCCATTGACTTGACGTACGTACAGTAAATCATTAGGGTTCGGGCGTCCATTCGGACAACCCTCAGTCAAGTGAGCCCGACGATCCACCCCCTCCGACGGTCGCAGATCCCACCCGCGATGGCCGCGGCTCTGGTGAGCCGACACCACTCCCATCGTGAGCTCTTGGTGGTGGTGGACCCCGACGAGAGCACGGTCAACGTGAAGCTCTTCGCCGGCCGACTCGAAGCCGAGGGCGACGCCCCGTGCTCCATTCGTCGACCCGACAACGGTGGAGCCACGGTGTTGGCCCAGGTCGAGCTCCGTGAACACGCTGAGGGAGACGACCCCGCTCGCGACGAACCCCTCACCACCAACCTGGCGGTCACCTGGGCTTGGGTGCCCTTGACCCACGGGGTCACGCTCGACGTGGCCGGCACCGCCTTCGTGTTCCATCCTGGCCAGGTGCGGCCCGAGGAGTTCCGAGCCCGAGCCGACCATCCCTTCAACCGCTTCGCCGGACCCACCCCGGAACCCGAGCCGGAGACCCCGCTGCTGCGGCCTCCCGCCCGTCGGAGCCTCCCCGGGCTGGGCCGTCCCCGGCGCCTGGCCCCGAGATGGGTGATCGCGAACCGCTCCTCCTCACCGCAGCCGAAGACGGCATGACGCCGCGCCCGGAGATCGCAGCGTGAGCGACATCGGCCCCGGCGGCGATCCCCACGGCGACCCCGAGCTGCCCGACCCGTGGCCCGAGCCGGGTCCGGCCGAGCCGTGGTACCGGCAGCCGGGACCGCTCACCGCGGCGGGGCTGGGGGCCCTGACGCTCATCGTCGGCATCATCGTGCTCATCGTGGTCCTCACCGGCGACGACGACGATCGGATCGCCACCATCGAGGGGACCCCCACCCCCGCAGTCACCGTCGAGGAGACCCCGACCCCGCCACCCACCGCTGATTCGTCGCCCGAGCCCTCACCCGACACCACCCCTGACACCACTCCCACCCCCCAGGCCACCCCCACGCCCGGGCCGACGGCCACCGCCGAACCGACCGCGACCGCCGAACCCACGGCCACCTCGGAGCCGACGGCCACCGAGACCCCGACCGCCACGGCGACGCCGCCGCCGTGCTCCGCTGACGGTGCCGACCCGCTGGACCGCCAGCTCGAGCTGCCGGAGGAGGTGCAGGAGCGCCGCCTCGAGATCGGCCAGGAAGCGCTGAGCTGTGACATCGACGGCCTGGTGGCCCTCACCGACGACGAGTTCACCGCCAGCTTCGGGGGCGGGGACCCGGGGACGATCTGGGAGAACGAGGAGGCCGCCGGCGACGCGCCGCTGCTCCGCTTGCTCGAGATCCTGGCCCTGCCCTACGGGACGATCGAGGGGCTGGACGAGGTGATCTACGTCTGGCCTTCTGCGCACGCCTACCCGACCTGGGACGACGTGCCCCGCACCGACCGCCAGGCGCTGTTGGCCGTGTACACCCAGGACGATCTGGACGGCTTCGCCGCGGCAGGCAGCTACCTCGGCCACCGGGTCGGCATCACCGACACCGGCCGCTGGATCTACTTCGTCGCCGGCGACTGAGCACCACTTCCCCCGCAGGCCCGGCTGAGCCGACTCAGTTGCCGTTCTGGCCGCCGTCGGGGGTGGGGGTGGGCTCGGGCGGGGGCACCACCTCGGGGTCGCCGGTGAGCTCGGCCAGCTCCTCGGCCACCAGCCGCACGATCAGGTCGTCGAGCGCCAGCTCCTCGTAGTCCACGGCGGTGATGTCGGTGGCGGGCCCGGTCGCCTTGCCCCCGGCGCCGTAGGTGAGGAACACGTAACGACCCCCGGTGAACTGGGCCAGCTGGCGGAACACGAACTCGGCCTGGTCGTCGGTGCCCGAGGAGGACACGGGCAGGATCTTGATGCCGCGGTCGACGGCGTCGAGCATGGAGTCGGTGTAGGGCCGTCGCACGTCCCGCTCGATCTGGGGCGGGGCGTCGGCGACCAGGAAGACCAGCTGGACCGTGCTCTCGGGCGCCCGCCAGGTGGGCTCGGCGAGCGCTGCGGCCAGAGCCTCGTCGAGGGCCTCGGGGTAGTCCCCACCACCGTCGGCCACGACCGCGTCGAGGGCCTCGGAGAAGGCGGCGATGTCGCCGGTCAGGTCGAAGGTGCTGGTGACGAAGCTGTCGCCCCGATCCCGATAGAGAGTCATGCCCAGGCGCACGTCGGGGGTGCCGGGGAGCTCGTCGATGCGGGAGGCCACGGTCCCGATCGTGGCTTTGAGCTGGTCGATCTCGTCGGCCATGGAGCCGGTGGCATCGAGCAGGAACTGCACGTCGAGGGGCACCGGGTCGCCGGCACCTCCGTCGACGGGGGCGTCGATGATCACGTCGTCGCCAGGCGCGGCCTCGACGCTCACCTCGGCTGCGGTCACCGTGTAGGGGCCGTCGCCCGCGGCGTACGCAAGCGGGTGGAAGCGCACCGTCCCATCGGCGGTGGTCCGCAGGGTGGTCAGCCCGCCCGCGCCCCCGAAGGTCACGTCGACCCCGGCCAGCGGGAGCCCGTTCGCGCCACGCACGCGCACCACGACGCGGCCTTCGGGATCGAGGTCCCGGACCGGGATGCCCAGGCCGAGCACCCGGTCGCGATAGGCCAAGTAGTCGTCGAAGTTGTCGTTGTCGTCGATCGAACCGCCGGTGAGGGGGCCTGAGGGGGGCTCGCTGGGCGCCACCTCCCCACCAGTGTCCGTGGTCTCGCGCTCTGCCGCGGGGCTCAGGCGGTCGGCGTCGGGGCCACTGGCATAGGCGGTGGCCCCGACGGCTGCTTCTCCGGCGGCACTCAGGGCCATGCCGCCGTCGTCGGCGGCCTCGTCGCCGGCTGCGAACCAGTCTGGCTCGCCACCGATCCAGCCCCGGCTCTCGGGGGTGGGCTCGGTCGTGGGCCTCGGGGTCGGCGAGGACCCCGTGGCGGTCGGCTCGGCGGTGCTGCCGCAGGCGCTCATGACCACGGCGGCGACCACCACGATTGGCAGAAGGCGAACATGCATGGCGGGTCCCCTGGCTCGTCTCATCGGAGCTGAGACGTCGAGCCCTTACCGCTGGTTCCCGCAGCTGGGCCGTTCGGCCCCTGGTAGGAGCCCCTACTGGTAGGAGACGTAGTCAGGTTCGGGGTCGAGCCCCAACACCGCCCGTGGCCTCAGCAGGGGGACGTCGCGCTGGTAGAACAGCTTGAACCCGTCGAGGAAGCGCTCGTCGGCGAGACGGGCGTAGTTCCCGGTCTTGAGGGAGGGCGGCCCGTGTCCGTCCATCTGCAACAGCAGCGCCACCCCCTCGGGCGGGTTCAGCCGGGGGCGCTCACGGATCATCTGCTCCTGGAACTGCTGGACGATCACCAGCTTCGGGGGCAACCGGTGCGCCAGCACCAGATCCCGGAGGTACCGCATGATCCGGTTGATCTCGCGGGCCCTGGTGTGACCCACCACCTGCGCCGGCCGCTGGCCCGCCAGCATGTCCCACTCCGGGTCCAGGGCCACGTGGACATCGGGCTGGACCAGCAGCTCCTCGATCGCTCGCATCTGCTCGAGGTAGTCGCCCTGGCCGGGTTGGAAGTCCAGTACCACGTGCCCGCCGATGCGGCGAATCTCGCGCAGGTAGGTCCAGATGTCCTCGGTGGCGAGGGGCTCGCTGAAGTCCCCGTCGCGACCGGGTGCCGCCTGGGCCACGGTGGCGATGATCTCGAAGATGGGCATCACCGGCCGTTCGGCGGTCTCGTAGGCCGAAGCCTGCTCCTGGAGCCGGCGCCGGGCCTGGCGGGGGCTCCCCTGCCCGAGGGTGCCCAGGACAGGGATGCCGGGCGCTCCGTAGAACGCCACTCCCCGCTGGTGCTCGAGATCCAGCAGCGGGCGATCGCAGCTGCCCGGCGCCGGCGCGGCTCCCGGGGTGGTGGCGCACACCAGCAGGGTGCCCCGGGGCACCGTCACCTGGGTCTGGAAGCCGGCGGGGCCGCCGGACTGCGCACCGGTGGCGATGGCCACATCCGGGCGGAAGTCGGCTGCATCGGCGGTCGCCACCACGACCCCGTCGGCGATGATCTCCACCGGTCCCGGGGTGTGGCGCCACCCCACGATCGCGACCGAGCGGCCGTCACGCACCACTCGATCCAGCACCACGTCGCCCGGGGCGTCGATCGAGGTCGCCGGGGGCTGACCCGGCAGTGACGGGTGTCCCGTCCCACCGTCGATCACGAGCCCCGAGGCCACCAACGCCAGGAGCGTCACCAGCCACCAGGGCAGCGAGCGCGGCATCGGCCGAATCTAGCCCGGCCGGCCGGGCGGCCCGGCCTTCGGCCGCCTCAGCGTCAGTCGGGGGTCTCCGCGGCGGGGCTGCGCTTGAAGCTGAGCTGGAGCTTGGTCCGGAAGGCGATGACCGAGCCGTCCTCGACCAGGACGTCCATCTCGACCACCTCGGCCACCCGCAGGTCCCGGTACAGGCTCCCGGCCTCGCGCACGGCGTTCTCGGCCGCCTTCTCCCAGGACTCGCTGCTCGAGCCGATCAGCTCGATCACCCGGTAGACACTGTCGGTCATGGTGTTCCTCCATTCGGAGCGGCGACGCCCGTCGACGGTGACAGCCGGCTGTCGGTCATGACTGTCCTCCAGTCGAGGCCCGTCGCCAGCTGTCGGTCATGGTGCTCCTCCGTTCGAGAGCGGCGAGGCCCGTCGACGGTGACGGCCAGCCGTCGGTCATGGGGACTTCTCGCTCTTCGAGGTGATCAGGCGGGTCGACAACTGCAGCTCGACCTCGAAGCCGATGTCGCCGTCGGGGGTCACCCGGCACCGCAATCCGCTGACCCGGCCGACCCTGGCGTCGTCCCATCGCTGAGACGCAGACGCGACGATCCCGGACGCGGCCTGCTCCCAACCGGCGTCACGTGCTCGCAAGCGACGAACCCGGTACACGCTCTCGGAGCCGCCGCGGACCAACGGGGGCTCGCCAGTCGAGAAGTCAGGCGAACGGGTCTGGTCCGTCATGGTGGCGATGGCCGCCATCACGTCCTCGGTGATGTGGTTGCGCTGCCGCCTGCGCCCGCCGGCCCGGTAGGCCTCGGGCCTGATCGGCTCCCCGAACCGCACGGTCAGCCGGCCCCGGGGCCGGGGCCAGGACTGGCCGATGGGCTGCACCTGATCGGTCCCGATCAGTCCTGCGGGCACGATCGGGGCCCCGGTGGTGATCGAGAGGTGAGCCACGCCGGTGTGGCCACGGTGCAGGCAACCGTCCCGGGAACGAGTCCCCTCCGGGTAGATCCCCACCAGCTCGCCCGCCTCGAGCAGAGAGGCCGCGGTGCTCAACGCCGCCAGCGAGGCCTTGGCCTTGTCCCGCTCGATGGGCACCATGCCGATGGCCGGGAAGAAGTAGCGGGTCCTCCAGTCGTCCATGTACTCGGCCTTACCCAAGAAGATGACCCGGCGGGGAGCGGCCAGCATGATCACCGGGGTGTCGAAGAAGGAGCGGTGGTTCGCCGCGATGATCGCCGGGCCCTCCAGGGGCACGTGCTGGGTGCCGGAGATCTCGGCGCGGTAGAGCAGTCGCAGCAGCGGCCGGCAGGCCTGCCGTGCCGGCCCCGCCAGCCACCCGACCCGTTCCATCTCAGCCCCGGTCGGGTTCCCCGGCCTCGCCGGCGGGCTCGGGACCGTCGCCGCCCCCCTCGGCGTCGGAGCCGGCGTCCGAGCCCGGGTCGAAGCGCCGGAGGAGGGCCCGGAAGGGCTCCTGGGCCGCCACGATCTGCTCGCTCGCCGCGGCCAGCCGCTGCACGCTCTGCTCGATGCGGTCGAGCTCGGCCAACATGGCCTCGAGCTGCTCGCGCTGGGCCCGCACCGTGTCCCGTATCTCTGCGATCTGGGTCTGTGGGGGCCCGAAGGCGTCGGCCAGGTCGATGAGGGCCTGAAGTTGCTCGCCCGGCATCACCATCCGGGACAGGCCGTCGGTCAGGGCCTTGCGCTGCTCGACGGGCATGGTCATCTTCGACGCCAGCTCCTGCAGCTTGCGCACGGTCTCCCTGGCCGAGCGCAGGACGTCGATGGCGTCGCGAGGCGGACCCTGGGCCACTCAGGCCTCCAAGGCGTCGGCGAAGGACCGCTCGAGCTGGGCCCGCCACACCTCGGGATCGCCAACGGCGGCCGGATCGGTGACCACCCCGATCCAGAGGGTGCCGTCGTAGGACACTGCGGTGATGTTGCCCGCCGTGCCGGCCACCGGTCCGAGCACGTAGTTGTCGAGCAGCTTGGCCCCCGAGATGTAGACGGTGAACGGAGCCGCCCGGAAGTTCGACGTGGCCACGTCGATGGATGCCGCCTGCTGTCGGCCGAGCCGGGAGATCACCGAGGTCGGGAGCCGGCTGGCCACCGCAGCCAGGCTCGCGAGCGCGTTCCTGCCGCTCACCGACGCCTTCTTGTCGGCCACGATGTTGTGGACCGCGACGAAGCGCTCGGCGAACGACATCGGACCGGCCGGGAGCTGCACCCGGGTGGGCGAGAAGGCGTTGCCGCCGGCGGCGCCGTCGTCGTCACGGGTGGAGATCACGAAGGTGGCGTTCAGCAGGTCGAGGCCCACCCCGTGCTCGTGGTGGTACCGGTGAGCCGCTTCGGCCACGACGGCCAGCAGCAGGTCGTTGAGGGTTCCGCCGAGGCTGCGGGCCGCGTCGAGCGCGGTCTGGAGGTGGACCGACAGAGCCTCCAGGTGGCGGCCCCTCGACCGGTTGGCCCACAGGGGGGACCCTCCACCCTCCTCCTGGCCCAACCCGAAGATCTCGTCGAGGGCGCTGCCGGCGGTCTCGACCAGCGACTGGGCCTGCTCGACGGGCCGGACCGGGTCGGCAGGCCACATGGCGGCCTCGCCGAGGAGGCGCCGGGTGAGCCCGGCCTGGCGACGCACCAGGTGCCCGATCGAGCCGCCGATGCTCCGGACCTGGGCCGCTGGCGCGTCGCCGTTGCCGTCGTCGGCGACGCCCTCCTCGGCCAGCGACACCGCGATCACCTCGTCGAGGTCGACGTCGGGGGGGTCGGGCGCCTCGCGCTCGAGCTCCATGTAGAGCTCGGCCAGGCGCACCGCACCGAGCCCGTCGGTGATGCTGTGGTGCATCTTCTGGAAGACCGCACCCCGGCCACCTTCCAGGCCGTCGACCGCCACGAACATCCAGAGGGGCCGGGTGCGGTCGTAGGGGTCCTGGTACAGGAGGGTGGCCAGGTCGAAGAGCTGACGCTGGCTGCCGGGCGACGGAAGGGCGATGTGGCGGACGTGGTAGTCCAGGTCGAACTCGGGGTCGGTGCGCCACTGCGGCGGCGCCAGCCGGCCGACCGCGGGCACCACCCGCTCGCGCAGGCGGGGCACGTGCGCCACCGCCCACCTGAGGCGGCGCCGCAGCTCGTCGAAGTCGACGGGGCGGTCCAGGATCGAGACCGACGCGCCCGACGGGTTCAGCCACGGGTCCTTCTCGACGCTCCACATGAGCGCCTCGGCGTCGGTCATCTGGGAATCGAAGCGGAACTCCCGCTCCTTCCAGGCTGGTGGTGGGACCACCGTGGTGTCGGTGCTCATGGCACTCCTGCGGTCTCGTCGGTCTCGATCGGTTCGCTCAGCTCTACCCCGGCCGCGGCAGCCAGGACGGCGATCTCGCCCATGACCAGATCCATGAGGGTCCACAGGTCCGGGACGAGCTCGCGGCAGGCGACCAGGCCGAAGTCCAGGCGGTCGACGTAGCTCTGGACGGTGATGTTCAGCCCCTGCCCGTCGATGATGGTCGACACCGGGTAGTAGTGCTTCAGCCGGGCCCCGCCGGTCAGGTAGAGGGGCTGGCGGGGGCCAGGCACGTTCGAGATCACCAGGTTGAACGGCGGGCTGGTGCGATCTGCCAGCCGGGTCCGGGCCGCCACCCGCGAGGCCCTGATGGCCAGCGCCGGCGGGGCCAGCTGGGACAGGTCGACGAGCACGTCGGCGGGGAGGAGGTCGAACTGCTCCTTGGCCGACGCCATGGCCTGGTGGACCTCCTGGAGCCGCAGCAGCGGATCCTCGACGGTGGTGGGCAGGTCCGGGAACACCGCCGAGACCCGGTTGGTCCAGGGGTCGTCCTCGTCCCCGGTGCGGATCGACACCGGGACCATGGCCCGGAGGTTCTCCTCGGGCAGGGCGTCGTGCAGCTCGAGATAGCCGCGAAGGGCTCCGGCGCACACCGCCATCACGATGTCGTTGATGGTGGCCCCCACCGCGTTCTTGATGGCCTTCACGTCGGTCAGCGACGCCGACCGGTAGGCGAAGCGCCGGTGGGGGGTGATGGTGGCGTTGAACGGCGTCCTCGGTGCGGTGATCCGGGGCGCCGCCGGGGGCTCGTCGTGGTCGGTGGGGACCTCGGCGCCGAGGGCCCGGCTGACCACCCGCCCCGCGGGGCCGGGCAGGCCTCGTCGGATCTGGTTCGCCAGCGCGTCGAAGCCCTGGTTGCGGGTGACCCGTCCCAGCCCCCGCAGGAGCCGGACCTGCAGACGCAGGGCCTTGACCGGGCGCCGGGCCAGCTCGACCGCGGTCCGGCCCAGCAGCTCGGCGTTGGACGGCAGCCGCTCGGGCGTCCACTCACCGAGGGGTACCCGCGGCGGCGCGTCCGGGTCGGGGTCGAGCAGCATCGCGGTGAGCGCCGCGCCCGCGGCCCCGTCGATGGTGGCGTGGTGGATCTTGCTCAGCACGGCGAAGTCACCGCTGTCGAGGCCCTCGATCACGTAGACCTCCCACAGGGGCCGGGACCGGTCCATCGGCCGGCCGATGAGCCGGGCCACGAGCTCGGCCAGCTCCAGGGCGGTGCCGGGAGCGGGAACGGCGATGTGGCGCACGTGGAAGTCGAGGTCGAAGTCCGGGTCGTTGACCCAGTAGGGGTGGTCCAGCGCCAGCGGCACCTCGACCAGACGCCGCCGGAACGGCTCGAGCATCGGGAGGTGACGCTCCAGCAGACCCCGATAGGCGAGGTAGGGGGAGAAGTCGGGATCGTCGGGACGCTCGAAGATCGACAGCCCGTTGACGTGACCGAACGATCGTCCGGTCTCCATGTACAAGAAGCTGGCGTCGAGCCCCGAGAGCTGCTTCATCGTCCCGTCTCCGGGTCCCCGTCTACGAAAGAGCTGGCGTCGAGCCCCGAGAGCTGCTTCATCGTCGAGTGGCTCCTCGGGTCAGGCCAGCGTGTCCATGCCGGGGCGGCGGTCGACCTCGGCGTGGGGATCGCCCTCGTATCCCGGCGGGAAGGTGAGGGCCAGCTCCTCGTCGGTGGGCTGGCGCTGCTCCCGGGCCTCGGGCGGGAGCTGGTCGACGATGGCAGCCATGATGCGCTTGGTGTCGAGGTCCACGTCGTCGTACTCCAGCGCCACGGGCTCGCCCACCCGCACGGTGACGAGCGGGGGGTCGGTCATGTTCAGCCTGGGGAGCCGGCTGCTGCGGGGCCAGACCTTCTCGGTGCCCCAGATCCCCACCGGGATGACCGGGACCCGGCTCATCTCGGCCAGGCGGGCCGCGCCCCAGCGGCCCTTCAGCTCGGGGTCGAAGAAGGCCGGCCCCCTGGGGATGGTGCCCTGGGGCATCATGGCCACCACCTCGCCGGCCCGGAGGGCGTCGGCAGCCCGCTCCAGGGGCTCGTCGCTGCCCGAGGCCCGCTCCACCCGGATGCCACCGGCCGCAGCTGCCAGCTGTCCCAGGATCGGCGCGTCGAACACCTCCTTCTTGCCCAGGAAGCGGCCATTGCGTCCGGCCTTGGCCAGGAGCAGGCTCACCACCGCCGAGTCGAAGTAGCTGCGGTGGTTGGCGCACACGATGGCGCCGCCCCGAGCCGGGATGTTCTCGATGCCCACGATCTCGATGCGGGCGTTGGGGATGAGGCTGTCACGCGCCAGGGGGCGGAGCAGCTCCTGGAGCTCACGGCCGAGGATCTTCACCACGCCCGGCGGGGCGTCGAGGTGGCGGATGGGCCACTTCTTGAGCACGGCGAGGACGGCGAGGCGGGGGTCAGGGTTCACGGCGACCGGGTTGCCCACAGAGCTCAGCAGGGGGGCGTCGTAGTAGCTGTCGGAGTAGGCCCAGCTGCCCCGCAGGGAGACATCGTTGGCCCGGGCCCAGTCCCGGACCTCGAGGGCCTTGCCCCGAGCCCACACGAAGCGGCCGTCCAGAGCCCCGGTGAAGACCCCGTCCTCGACCTCCCACCTGGTGGCCAGGAGCGCGTCGAAGCCGACCTTCTGGGCGAAGGGCTCGACCAGGCTCGCGGGCGAGGTGGTGGCCAGGACCAGGAGCCGGCCGGCGTTGTGGTGCTCGTCGAAGAGCTGACGGGCGTAGGGCAACACCAGCTCCTCGAGGTCCGCGGCGGCCGCAGTGGCGGCCTCGAGCATCTGCTCGACGGACTTC
>JBFINV010000004.1:0-20313 GCA_041611015.1 Acidimicrobiales bacterium
CGGCAGCACCTCCACCAGACCGCGCACCATCTCGAAGGACGCGCTGCCGGAACCCAGTATCACCGCAGCCCGCAGCTCGGTGACCGGCACCGGGCCCTCGGCCAGGATGCGGCCGACGTCGTGCCGGCTCTGCAGGTGGGGGGACAGGTCGTCGTCGGGATCCCCGAGGCCGCTCAGGTACACGATCTGTCGGGCCCCGGCCCGCGCCGCTGCGGCCGCGGTGTTGGCTGCGCACGCCCGCTCGATGGACCGGAAGTCGTCGTCGGCGCCCAGGCTGTGCACCAGATAGACGACCACGTCCACGTCGGCAAAGGCCTCCGGCAGCGACCCCGGGTCGGTCAGGTCCCCCTCCACCACGTCGATGTCCTCCCGCCACGGGCGGTTCGACAGCTTCGCGGGGTTCCGGGCCAGGCAGCGGACCCGGTGCCCGGCGTCGAGCAGCGGGGTGATGAGCCTGCCGCCCACATAGCCCGTGGCGCCCAGCACGAGGACCCGCAGGTGCTCGGCCGGGTCGGGCCGATCGAGGACGGGGTCTCCCGAGGGTGCGGGGTCGAAGCCGGTGCGAGCCCGGGCCGGGTCGCGCTCATAGGTCACGTGATCTGCCATGGGAACCGATTCTGGTCCAACGCACTGACCCATGCCTGGCCAGGTGAGCACCTTCGGGTCCAGCCACTACGATCATGCCGCTCCGAGAAAGGCCGTCCATGACCTCCGCCGACACCCCTGCCCCCTCAGCCGAGATCAGCGTGGTCCTCCCCGCCGACTCGCGCTTCGTCGCCACCGCCCGGGTCACGACGGCGAGCCTGGCGGCCGAGCTCGACTACAGCGTGGACCAGATCGACGAGCTGCGGGTCGGGGTGAACGAGCTGGTGGCGCTGCTCGTCGAGTGGGCCGAGGACCACGACCTGCCCCGGGTCGAGCTCCGCTTCCAGATCAGCGACGATGCCGTGGTCATCGAGGGAACCGCGATCGACGCATCGGGGGCGCCTGCGGGCGAGGCAAGCGGAGCCGCGGCTGGCGAGGCGGGGCTCGACGTCCTCACCCGCCAGATCCTCGCCGGCGTCGTCGACGAGTACGAGATCGACGGCGGTCGGGGTCGGATCGTCAAGCGGCGGGTCACTGAGTGAGCGATCGACTGCCAGCCGACGAGATCGACGACCTGTTCGAGCAGTACCAGCGGTCGCGGCGTCGCCGGACGCGCAACCAGCTGGTCGAGGCCCATGTGGGCTTTGCCCACCACCTGGCAGCGCGGTACCGCAACCGGGGCGTGCCCGACGACGACCTCCGCCAGATCGCGTTGTTGGCCCTGGTGAAGGCGGTCGACCGCTACGACCCGTCGGTCGGCGCGGCGTTCACGAGCTTCGCCGGGCGCACCATCGAAGGCGAGATCAAGCGGCACTTCCGCGACGCCGCCTGGTCGGTTCGGGTGCCCCGTTCCACCAAGGAGATGCATCTGCTGGTGCGCCGGGCCAACGACGAACTGTCGCACCAGCTCGGTCGCTCACCGACGGTTCGGGAGGTCGCCGCGCACCTGGACGTGGAGACCGACGCAGTCGTCGAGGCCTTGGGCGCGTCGGCCGCCTTCACCTCCACCACGCTCGACGTGTCCGCGCCTGGTGAGGAGGCCGATCCCGACCGGTCCTCCCGCCTGGCCTCCACCGACGTCGAGCTCGAGGACGCACCGGACCGGGTGCTCGTGGCGCAGCTCCTCGAATCGCTCCCCGAGCGCGAGCGGGAGATCGTCCGGCTGCGGTTCTACGAAGACCTGACCCAGAGCGAGATCGCCGAACGGGTGGGCGTGAGCCAGATGCACGTCTCTCGCCTGCTCCGGCGATCGTTCACCTTGATGCGCCAGCAGGCCGAGCGGGTCTCGGACGGCTGATGGAGCTCCGCTTCCGGCCCACGCTCCGCTTCTTCCAACCCGCGGCCCTCACGGAACGGATTCGTCAGAGCCTCTTCGCCATCCCGTTCCTGTGCCTGGTGGTGGCCGGCGTCCTCGCCGAGGTCATGATCCGCCTCGACCGCAACGACGTCGGCGCCTGGCTGCCCGACGAGTACGAGACCAGTGCCGAGAACGCCCGGGCCGTTCTCGGCGCCATCGCCACCGGCACCATCACGGTCGTGACCCTGGTGCTGACACTGACTCTGGTCGCCATCCAGCTGGCGGCGGGTCAGCTCTCGCCCCGGACCATCGTCAACTTCCTGGGCGACCGGTTCCAGCAGGCCACGGTCGGCGTCGTCATCGGTACGGCGGCCTTCAGCCTGCTCGGGCTCCGTTCGCTGCGGGTGGCCACCGACGGCACCGTCCCCCAACCTCCCGATCTCACGGTGCTGGTCGCGGTGGCCATGGCCATCATGTCGCTTGTGATGCTCGTCTTCAGCGTGGATCGGACCGCGAACCGCCTGGCCGTGGGGACCATCATCCACGACCTCGCCGAGGAGACCTGCGGTCTGATCCACCAGAAGTACGGCGGTGAGCGCACCGGCCTCGAGGACGAGTTGCCGGGGCACCTGATCGCCGAGGCGTCCTCGGAGTGGGACACCAGGTCCTCGGTCTCGGCCGACCACGCCGGCTGGGTGCAGCACATCGACGAGGCTGCGCTGGTCGCAGCGCTCCCCGACGGGGCTGCAGTACGCCTGCTCCATCCCGTGGGCACGTTCGTGTTGAGCGACATGGTGCTGGTGGAGCTGGACACGGACGACATCGACGACGAGCGAGCCCAGGACATCCGTAAGACCATCGTGATCGGCGACAGCCGGACGATGCAACAAGACGTCTCGTACGGCATCACCCGGTTGTCCGACATCGCCCTGCGAGCCCTGTCGCCGGGGGTGAACGACCCCAACACGGCCCGGGAGGTGGTCCTGCGCA
Source organism: Acidimicrobiales bacterium (assembly GCA_041611015.1). Classification (GTDB taxonomy): domain Bacteria; phylum Actinomycetota; class Acidimicrobiia; order Acidimicrobiales; family UBA8592; genus JBFINV01. Next base: position 2,873 of record JBFINV010000004.1, read on the forward strand.
TGGGCCAGGTGATCGGGACCCTGCAGGAGCACGCCCTGACGGCGGGCGACGAGAAGGTGGACGGCCACGAGGTCGTGCGCTGTGGGCTCCCGGACCATGACGCCTTCGCCCACAGCGCCTTCGATCCGATCCGTCGGGCTGCGAACGCCCAGGCGTCGGTGCTCGAGACCTTGCGGCGCATGCTCGGGGTCCTCGAACACGAGAACGAGCGCAGGTCGTTGCCCGGTTCGGTGGGGGAGTTACAGCGTCAGCGGTTGCTGGTCGAGCGGGCTCTGGCCCAGCTCACCGCCGAAGACCGAGGGGTCGTAGGCGAGGCCGCAGCACACTCGACCACCTGACGATCCGCCGGCGCGGGCTACAGCCGGAACTCGGTTCGGATCGACAGCCGGTGGTCGGAGCGGTCGACCACGGCCCGGTCCGCGAGGGCCTTCACGATGCCGAGTCCCCTCCCGGACGGTGCGAGCGGGTCCCGGGGTTGGGACCAGTCGCCCGGGTCGGGCACGTCGGACGGGTCTGCCTGGTTGGTCACGGCGAGGGCAATCCGCTCGTCGTCGACCTGGCACTCGACTTGGACGGGGCCACCGCCGTGCCAGCGGGCGTTGGTCATGAGCTCGCTGCTGGCGAGGATCACGTCGTCGACGCGCGCCGCAGGTGCGCCTCGATCACGCAACCAGGACTCCAGCCGATCTCGGGCGGTGGTCACCGAGTTGCCCAGCACGAAGCGGACCGAGGCGGCGGGCTCGTCGGTGAGGGTTGCGTTTCTCACCTCCATGCCAAGTGCACTTCCCGCCCGGCCGCCGTGCGAAACCGCCCGGCTCGGCATTGGGGACGGCAGGTCGGCGACGTCTGGCTCAGGCGATGTGCAGGTGCTCGCGCAGCCCGGTGATGTCGAAGAGGCGGTCCACGGCTTCACTCACCCCGGTGAGCACCAGCTTGTGCCCGTTCCGCTCGAGTTCCTGGTGGGAGGTCACCAACGTGCGCAGACCGGAGGAGTCGATGAAGTCGACGCCCGACAGGTTCAAGGAGATGTCGCCGTCGAGTCCCTCGGCTCGCAGACGCTCCAGCAGCTGTGACGCGGTGTGGGCGTCCACCACTCCGACCGCTCCGAGCGATCGGTTCTCGCCGGACTCGATCGACAGACGTGAGGGTTCCGGTGTCATGGCGAGACGTATCCTAACGCCGAGACCCCGCAACCTCACGAGGCACGTGAGGCTGCGGGGTCCTGTGGGCGACGGAAGATGGATCGGCTTCGCCGTTGTCGGGGGGACGGTCGACTCAGGCGGCGCGCTGGAGGGCGGCGATGAGCTCGCCCTTGGTCATCTGGGAGCGGCCCTCGATGTCTGCGGTCTGGGCCCGCCGATACAGCTCCTCCTTGGTCAGATCCTCGTAGGACTCTCCGGTCGGAGCGGAGCCTGCGAGGGCCTTCTCGGCGGCCTCGACGGCGCGGACGGCCTTGTCGCGTACCGCCTGGGCACCCTCGACCGCAGCGTCGGCCATCTCTTCGGCCTCGTCGTCGACCGTGCTGCGGGTCCGGCGGGCCTGCGCGGTGGCCTGGCCGGCGACGGTCCGGGCCGCGGTGGTTGCGGTGTCGGCGGTGCGCTCGCCGGCCCAGCGGGCTGTGCCGGTGACGGTGCGCATTGCCGTGGATGCGGTGCCGGTCATGGTCCGTGCTGAGCCTCGCCAGGCGTCGATGACACCTGCCGCCACGGCGAGCACCTGCTTGGTCATGGTGCGCTGCATGCGCAGCATTGCAGCCGGCAGAGCCGGAAGTCGGGACTCGACCTCGTCGAGTCGGCTGTCGATTGCTTCGATGGTCTGGTTCATGTCGGTCATGTCCTCCGGTCGGGTCGCCCTGGAGCATTCCCTTCCGACCAGGTGGCAAACCGCCCGGACGTGTGACCTGCGTCTCTGACGAGCGCCGGGTTTCGCATCACGTCGGCCGGGTAGACGCTTGCGCATGACTGACATCTACGAAGAGCTGCGTGCCGACCACGACATCCAGCGCGAGCTGATCGATCTGCTGGTGCGAACCGAGGGTGACAGCGAGGGACGCCGAGAGCTCTTCGCCCGGCTCCGGGCCGAGCTCGAGGCCCATGCTGCGGCAGAGGAGCGGTTCTTCTACGCCCCGTTGATGGAACACGACCGGACCCAGGACAAGGCCCGGCACAGCGTTTCGGAGCACAAGGAGCTGGACGACTTCGTCGAGCAGCTCGAGGGCTACGAGATGTCGGGATCCCGGTGGCTACCGACCGCCGAGGACCTACGAGACCGACTGATCCACCATCTCGACGAGGAGGAGCACGAGGTGTTCCAGGTCTCCGGGAAGGCGCTGACCACCGATGAGAAGACCCGTCTGGGCGCCGAGTACCGGGCGATGATGGAGGAGCAGCGCTCGAGCTGAGCGCGCGAACCACTCGCCGCTCGTTCCTTCGATCGGGTTCTTTGATTGGGACCGCCCGCGGCAGGGAAGGTTCCGGTCGTTGACCGGGTCGGCCCGACGAGAGACCCGAGAGCCCGTTCAGGAGTGCCCGTGACCGTGACCGCGACCGACGACACCGGAGTCGACGCCGAGGAGGCGGCCCGGCCCGCCTTGCGGTACGGATGGGTGGCCAAGGGCTTCCTGTTCGTCATCATCGGCGCTCTCGCCGTGGAGATCTCGCGGCAGGGCTTCTCCCGAAAAGACGCTGATCAGGCCGGTGCGCTGGCCACCCTGGCCGACGCGCCCGCCGGACGGATCCTGGTCGGCGCGGTGTCGGTGGGTCTGCTCCTCTATGCGGTGTGGCAGGTGTGGGCCGCGGTGGTGCAGGAGAGCGACGGTGTCCTCCATCTCCTCAAGCGCATCGGCTGGGTGGGTCTGGCGCTGGTCTACGGGCTCCTGGCTGTCACCGGCCTGCAGATCGCCCTCGACGGCGGTTCCTCGAGCGGAGGTGCAGCCGGGTCGGGATCGGACCAGGGACCGACGTCACCCACGGGGCTCACCGCTCGGCTCTTCGAGGTGCCCGGCGGTCGCCTGCTGGTGGCCGCGGTGGGTATCGGGACCGCAGTGGTTGGCCTGTACCAGCTGGTGAAGGGGGCCAAGGGCGACTTCTTCGACGACATCGAGTCCGACGATCTGTCCGGCTGGCATCGGCTGGCGCTGCGGACGATGGGCACGGTCGGTTTCGCCGCCCGGGCGCTGGTCCTCGGGATCGCTGGTTGGCTCTTCGTCGATGCAGCCCGCCGCTACGACCCCGAGCGAGCCGCTGGGATCGACCAGTCGCTGCGGATCCTCGGGACCGCCCCCTTGGGACGGGTCCTGCTGGCTGTTTGCGGGATCGGGCTGGCGGCAGCCGGCCTCTACGACATCATCACCCACCGCCGCCAGCGCATCGACGAGGTCGCCTGAGACTCGACTCCCTGCGAGGGCCAACCCGGTACCTGCCAGAGCCGCCGCCAGCGTCTCTGCCACGGCAACCCGGTACCTGCCAGCCGCCGCCAGCGCATCCACGAGGTCGCCTGAGACTCGACCCTGCGACGGAACCCGACACCTTGCACAGCGACCCCTGCGACACCAACCCTTGGCGCGAGCCGGCCCGCCGACCGAGCGGGCCGACGGGCCGATCAGGGCGATGGCAGGCGCTCGAGTCAGGAGCGGAGGGCCTCGATGAGCTCGTCCTTGGTCATGTCGGAGCGTCCCTCGATGCCGAGCTCCTGGGCCCGGTCGTACAGCTCCTCTCTGGTCCACACCTCGTAGGGCGGTGACTCACCGCCCTTGCGGGCGGTTTCGGTCCGGTCGCTGTTCGCTATCGCCGCGGCTTTGCTCTTGTTCATTCCCTGCTCTCGCAGGGCCTCGTACTGCTCGTCGTCTTTGATGGTGGGGCCATGATCCTTGGCCATGGGACCAACCTTTCGTCGGGGTACGGAGTCGGGCTGATCAGGAGAGCGCGACGGCGGCTGGGCGCTGCGAGGCAATCTCGCACAGTGCCGTGGCAGCCAGCTCGAGCTCACAGGCCCGGCGCTTCATGGCCCGCCGGAGCGGCTCGAGGGTGGCCGGCACCTGGACCGCTCGCTCCCGGACCCGGCGGGCTCGATCCAGGCGTTCCTGAGCCATCGCCCGATAGATCTCGGTGGTCTGGGTCTCGGTCCGCATCGTCGTGGGCTCCTGTCAGATCGAACGGTCGGCCAGCGTGGCTGGGCACGTCGACGGGCATTACCCAGGAGCGGAGGTTGCGAAACGGCGATGTTTCCCCCGCCCCGGGCGCGGATAGCTTTCGCGCGAATATCTGCTGCAAACCGGCGTCGCTGGGCATACGCTCTGGCCAGCGGCCGGACATCCTCTCGATTCCCGAACTCGCCTCAGGACCCCCCTCCCATGGCTCTCTCGCTCCACCGCAGTGGTGCCCGGTCGGCACGGCGCCCGCGCCTCTTCGACCGCCTGGTCGACAACGGTCCGGCCCAGATCGCCCTCGTCGGCTTCGCCCTGGTTTGTTACCTGGGCCTCCGCATCGTCGTCGAGGGGTCTGCCGACCGGGCCTTCGCCAACACCGAGCAGCTGCTCGCGCTCGAGCGGGCGCTGGGAATCGACTGGGAGCGTTCCATCCAGCAGTGGGTGCTCGACGACCCCGGATGGGTCAGCTTCTGGAACGGCGTCTACACCTACCTGTACTGGCCCAGCTTGGGTCTGGCCCTGGTGCTGCTGTGGTTCGTCGAGCGCAGCCGGTACGTCGTGCTGCGCAATGCGCTCTTCCTGTCGGCAGCGATCGGGATCGTGATCTTCGCTCTCTTCCCGGTGGCACCGCCGAGGTTCCTGCCGGGCTACGTGGACACCTTGGCGCGCGACGGCATGCGCGCCTTCACCTCCGACTCACCGTGGGCCAATGTCTACGCGGCGGTGCCCAGCTTCCATGTGGCCTGGCCGGCGCTCGCCGGGCACGTGGTGAGCCCGGTGTTCCGCAACCCCGTGCTCGCTGCGCTCTGCTACGTCCCGGCCATGTTGATCGCAGGCGCGGTGATCGTGACCGGCAACCACTTCCTGCTGGATGTGGTGGCGGGTCTGGTCGTCGTCGCCGTCGCCCACCGGGCCATGGGCCGAGCACTGCAACCAATGGTTGCACCCGCGGTGGCTCCCTGGCCTCGGGCTTGAGCTTTCCGGTTTCGGAGCCACTCGTTCGGGGCAGGACCCCACCATGGATATTCTGATATGGACCCTGCTGGCAGTCGTCGCCGTCGCCCTCGTCGCTGCGGTGATGCTGGAGATGAGGCGCCGACGGCTCGGCGACTCGGTCTCGGAGTCGGCGCCGCCGAAGGTGGTGCCCGAGCCCGAGGGTCCGACCAACCCCGTGGATCGGCACGTCAGCGCGAGCGGCGGTCGAGCCTGACCGCTCCAGGCGCTACCTTGGAGAGAGCCCGCCACGACAGAAACCCAGGTTGAGCATGGACTGGTATCTGCCGCCCGATCACGGGGCGGCTTCGCAGCTCCGTGAGGAGGTGCGCCTCTACCTGGAGCGCCATTCCGCTCCGGAGACCGACGTCGACGGGGCGGTCCTCGCTTTCTCCGAGCTCCTGACGAACGCGATCGAGCACTCGGGCAACGACGTCTGGGTGTCGTTGGACTGGTCAGCGGAGCGCCCCGTGGTGACCATCCACGACATCGGGCCGGATTTCGACATCGAACCCGTGCCGGCTGGTGTCGACCAGATACAGGGGCGGGGCCTGATGATCGCATCCCACCTCACCGCACAGCTGAACGTGGCATCCAAGCGTGCTGGCGGAAATCGGGTCAGCGCCGTGCTCGATGTGGAGCGCAGCCAGCTGCAGTCGCCCGACCCGCCCCTGAAGATGCACGGCCGCCTGCCGGAGTCCTTCGAGGCCCGGTCCGGGTTCTTCGAGCGCGAATCCTTCCTCCGCGCGCTGGCGGTCGAGCTGGCCCAGTCCGTCGATCTCCAGCACGGCCCTCTGGCCGCCGAGGCGTCCATCGCCCAGGTGGGCGCCAACGTCGGCGGTCGCATGGAGGACGTCTACCGGCGCCACCACGACATCGAGGGACCGCTGGACCCGGCGCAGATCGCCGACTTCTGCGTGGGCCTCAAGAGCGCCATCGACGGTGACTTCTACATCGTCTCCGCCGACGAGCAGCGCATCGTGTTGGGGAACCGGCGCTGCCCCTTCGGTGATGCGGTCCGGCGAGCGCCCAGCCTCTGTCACATGACGAGCAGCGTCTTCGGCGGGATCGCGGCTCGCAACACGGGCCGCGAGGTGGCGGTACACCTCGAGGAGCGGATCGCAGTCGGGGATCCGGAGTGCAGGGTCACCATCTGGTTGGGTGAACCTCCGGTGGAGACCGAGCCCTACGTGCACCACTATCTCCCGGAGTCCTACGGGTCGTCGTAGCCCTCGGGGTCTGCTAGAGCGGTTCGGGGGTGGTCCTGGCCGTGGAGGCTGCCCGCCACAGCAGCGCCGCGCCCAGGATTGCGGCGAGCAGCGAGGCTCCGAGCACGGCCAACTTGGCGTCGGCGACCAGGCCGGGTTCGTCGAAGGCCAGCTCGGTGATGAACAGCGACACGGTGAACCCGATCCCGGCGACCATGCCGAGGCCACCGATCTGGGCCATGGAGGCGTCGCTCGGCAGGGAGGCCAGCCCACTGCGCTGCGCCAGCCAGGTGAAGGCCAGGATCCCCACCGGCTTGCCGACGACGAGCCCGGCCACGATCCCCAGGCCGGCGCCACTGGTCACGGCGTCTGCCACCGAGGTCGGGGAGATCTCGATGCGGGCGTTGGCGAAGGCGAAGACCGGCAGGACCACGAACGCCGACCACGGGTGCATCAGGTGCTGGAGGCGCTCGGCGACGGGGATGGTCTCGCGGGCTTCGAAGATGATGCGCCGGATGGCGTCGAAGCTCGTCTCCTCGTCGACGACGGCTTGGTGTGGCTCGGGGCGCAGGGGTCGGGCCGGCGTCAGCAACCCGAGCAGGACACCGGCGATCGTGGCGTGCACCCCCGACTCGAGGGTGGCTACCCACACGGCGACGCCGAGCGCCACGTACACCGGGACGTACCAGACCCTCAGCCGCTGGAGGCCGAGCACCACCCCCAACAGGCCGCTGGCTGCGATGAGCCACCACAGGTGGAGGTCGCTGGTGTAGAAGATGGCGATGACCAAGATGGCGCCGATGTCGTCGACGATGGCGAGCGTGAGCAGGAACAGCCGCAGGCTGGACGGGACCCGGCGACCCAGAAGCGCCAGTACACCGAGCGCGAAGGCGATGTCGCTCGCCATCGGGATGCCCCAGCCCGGCGAGGCCGGGCCGCCGCCGCTCAGGACCGCGTAGATGGTCGCCGGCACCACCATGCCTCCGATCGCAGCGAGAACCGGCAGGAGGGCCCGGGTCGGGTCCGCCAGCTCGCCGTCGGCCAGCTCCCGCTTGATCTCGAGCCCCACCACGAAGAAGAACAGCGCCATGAGACCGTCGTTGATCCAGTGCAGCAGGGACTCCGTGAGGTGGAACCCGCCGAGCTGCAAGAGGGTGAGATCACGTTCGAAGAAGTGGTCCACGGCGCCGGCTGCGGGGCTGTTGGCGACCGCGAGAGCAGCCACGGTGGCGGCCAGCAGCACGACGCCGCTCGCCACCTCGAGCTGGAGGAACTGCCGGACCGGTCCCCGGATCACCCGGGGAACGGCCCGGTCGCGTGCGATCCACGGCACCCGGTTGCGGGGCCCCACCGGGCGCTGTTCGGTGTCGGCGAGCGATCGGCCGAGATCGAGGCTCATGGCGTCCCCCGGCTCCCGCTGGTCAAGATCGACGGGCACGCCGCTTGTGGCGGGCCCGCTCGATCTTGCCGCGCAGACGATCGGCCAGGTCCCGGAGGGTCCGGGCCCGGAACATCTTGTCCCGGCGGATCAACGACTCCATCGCCGCCACCGCATCCGGCGTCAGCTCGACCGCGACCACCTCGCCGGACGCAGCCCGTTCCTGGTCGACCGATTGGATGCGGGGGCGGGCGTCCTCGAGGGCTCGCAGCGCGTCGTCCAGCAAGTCCTCGTCGGCGGTGCCCGGACGATCCTCGATGAGGTCCACCACCTCGCGGGCAGGGGCGATGTCCAGGACCACCTTGCGTACGGTCTTCGAGTAGTGGCGGTCGGTCGTCTGGGCCATGTTCTCGTCCACATGCTCGGCGGGTGGGGCTGTGTGGGGATCTACCCGCCCATGACCGAGCAGAAACGGTCCGGGTCCGGTCAGCGCAGTGCTGGGCCGGCCTGCCCGCCCCCGGCCGTCTGCATCCCCGGCGAGAGAGCATCGTCATGATCCACGATCCCCTCACCGCCCTGGTCGTCATCTCGACGGTCGCCTTCGCAGCCCAGTGGGTCGGGACCCGGCTGGCGATCCCGTCGGTGCTGTTCCTGCTCGCCGCAGGCATGTCCCTGAGCGGGGTCATCGATCCCGACGAGCTCTTCGGCGAGGTTCTCTTCACCGGCGTGGGCCTCGGGGTGGCAGTGCTCCTGTTCGAGGGTGGGTCGAGCCTGAACTGGCGCCGCCTCACGGGCCGCCAGGCGGTCATCCGGCTCGTGACCCTGGGAGCGGTGGTGGCCTGGGGAATCGGCGCAGGCTCGGTGTTCGTGCTCTACGACGTCGACGGCGGCATCGCGCTGCTCATCGGCGCCATACTCGTTGTCTCCGGCCCGACCGTGGTCATGCCCCTGCTGCGTGTGGTCCGGCCGAGAGAGCCCGCTGGCTCGGTGCTGCGTTGGGAAGGCATCCTGATCGACCCCATCGGCGCCGCCCTGGCGATCGTGGTGCTCGACGCCATCATCGAGGATCGTTCCCCGGGGCGAGTGGTGGTCCGGGTGGTGTCCACCTTCGGCGCGGGGCTCGCCGTCGGCATCGCCGTGACCGCCGCGGTGGTCGCCGCTCTGCACCGTCGCCTCATCGCCGACCACCTCCAGGTCCCAGCCACCCTGGCAGCAGTCATCGCCGCATACGGGCTCGGCAACGAGCTACGACCCGAGGCCGGGCTGATCGCCGTGACCATCCTGGGCATGGGCTTCGCCAACCAGCGCCTGGTCCCAGCAGGCCACATCGTGGAGTTCAACGAAAACCTGGGGGCGGCGGCGCTGGGCATCCTCTTCGTGGTGTTGGGGGCCAGGGTCGACGTCGACGAGCTCCTCGAGTTCCTGCCCGAGAGCCTGGCCCTGGTGGCGATCCTGGTCTTCGTGGCCCGTCCGACCACGGTGGTCGTGGCGACGCTGGGCACCGACCTGACCCGGCGGGACCGCCTGTTCCTCATGACGCTCGCGCCCAGAGGGGTGGTCGCGGCTGCGGTGGCATCGCTCTTCGCGCTGGAGCTGGAGTTGCACGAGATCGACCCCGGCCCCCTGGTACCGGTGGTGTTCTCCGTAGTGGTGGGCACGGTGACGATCACCAGCCTCACCGCCCGGTTCGCTGCCCGCCGGTTGCGGGTAGCCGAACCCGAGCCCCGGGGGGTGGCCCTCATCGGCGGGGGCGCCCTGGCCGTCGAGATCGCCCATCACCTGAGCGAGCTGGATGTGGCCACCCTCCACGTCGGGCTCGACGAGGAGTGCGAGGCGATGGCCGCCCGCCGGGGTCAGCTGGTCTACCAGGGACGGCTCGACAGCGAGGAGTTCACCGACGCGCTCGAGGCCACCGGGATCGCCCACGCAGTGGCTCTGTCGGGTACCGACCACCTCGATGTGTACGCCACGGCCCGCATCGCCGACGTGGTGGGCAAGGCCAACGTGTACGCAGTGGACGCTCCTGAACGCTCCGAGGCGGCCACGGCACACGCCGTCGTGCCGCGGCCGCTACTGCCGCCCGACTACGACGCGGCCCGATTGGCCGAGCTCGCCGACGGGGGCCTGCGGGTCCGAAGCGTTCGGGGACCCCGCCATCCCCGGTCGGGTTGGCTGACGCTGTGCCGGGTGGGCTCCGACGGCCGGGTGCGCTTCGACGAGGACCCCACCAACGCCGACATGGACGACGTGCTGGTGCAGCTGGGCCCGGGACTCGAAGTGACGCTGGACTGAGGTCCCGTCGGAAACGGACCCGGTGCGGGATCATGGATCCATGGAGATCCGCGCCCTGCAGTGCGCCGGCGATGAGCCTGCGGTGTGGCTCGCCGACCCCGCAGCCGCGCCCCCCGAGGCTCGTTGGGTTTGGATCGACATGGTGGTTCGCCCCGAGGACACCCCGGAGATGGTCGCCATCACCGGCGGCCTGGGCCTCGACACCCTGGCCGTCCTCGACGCGGTGCTCGACCTCGACCTCCCGAAGATCGACGACTTCGACACCTCGCTCTTGGTGATCCTCCACGGACTCACCGCCGATCGAGTGGCCACCTACGAGCTCGACTGCTTCATCACCGAGGATCACCTGGTCACCATCCACCGGGAGCGCTCGCCGTCGGTGGACGCGCTGTGGGAGGGCATCCAGCGCCGCCCCGAGCTGGCCGCAGGCGGGCCCGATCAGGTGCTGGCCCGCCTGGCGGACGTCGTCACCCGCAGGCTGGTGACCGTCCTCGACGTCTTCGACCGCCGCATCGACGGGCTCATCGAGCTGGCGCTGCGTGCCGACGACCGGCTCCTCGTCGAGGTGACCGCCGTCCGGGCGGACCTGGCCGCTCTCCGCCGCGTGGTGCACCCACAGCGTGAGGTCCTCGATGTCCTCCGGCGCTCGACCTCTCCGCTCATGTCCGAGGCCGGCCGTCGACGGAGCTCGGATGTCTTCGACGTGGCCACCCGAGCGGCGCAGGGACACGACGCCGCGCGGGCAGCGTTGGCCGAGACCCTCGACGCCTACCGGGGCGCCGAAGCCCGGCAGGCCACAGAAGTCACCAAGGTCCTCACGGTGTACGCCGCGATCATGCTGCCACTGTCGCTGATCGCCGGCTTCTTCGGGATGAACTTCCCGAACCTCCCCGGTGCGGACAGCGATCGTGGTTGGATATGGGCCGCAGCGCTCATGGGGTTGGTGGCGGTGGTGTCGCTGGGGATCTTCGTGTCCCTGGGCTGGATCCGCCGACCCTCGGGCCGCAGCGCGGGCGAGGTGCTCGGGCACGGTCTCGTCGAGGCCGCCAGGGCCCCGGCGCAACTGGTGGGCGCAGTGTTCGAGATCTCCACCATGCCCTTGCGCGGCATCGCCCGGGTCCCACGGCGCAGCGACAACCGCTAGGAGCCCAGTCGGGGTTGCGCCGGCACGTTTGGGCGGAGGGTCACCGGGGAATATCCGGACCAGCCAACACTGTCCTCAGGAGGGAACCCCCATGGCTGCTCTGTTGATCTTCGCCCTGATCGTGGCGATCCTCTTCGGACTCGGTTTTGCCGTCAAGGCGCTCCTGTGGGTGGCGCTCATCGCCGCCGCCATCTGGGTCGCTGGATTCTTCGTCCGTGGCGCCGAGTCCACCTGGTATCGCTGGTGACGCCAGGGCGCACCGAGACACGCTGCCCAGGCGGCGGGCCAAAGCTGCCCGCCGCCTCGGCGCGCCCGGCGCCCGAGCCGCTCCAGCCCTGACCTCGCCGAGCTGACCTGGTCGTTCCGATGAAGGAGCGCACCGCCGAACCGATCGACGGCACCGTCCATCGATCCGCAACCCGGGACACCGACGAGCAGTTCCGAGCCCTGCTCGAGGGGCTCCGCACGTCCATCCCGGGCGTCCAGGTGCTGTTCGCCTTCTTGTTGACAGCACCCCTCCAGAGCGGCTTCGCCGATCTGAGCACCACCGAGCGAGCGGCGTTCTCGATCGCGTTCTACGCCGCAGGTCTCGCCTCCGTCCTGTTGATCGCCCCGAGCGTCCATCAGCGCCTTCGGGCCCCGGCCACCGGTATCCCGCGACGCTCGACCCAACATCTCACCATCGCCATCTGGGTCACCATCGTCGGCACCGTCGCCATGGGAGTGGCCATCGTGGCCACTGTCTTCCTGGTCTCGACGCTGGTGTTCGGCCCGGTCACGGCGGTCCTGGCCACGCTGGTGCTCTTCGTCACCCTGCTGTGGTCCTGGTTCCACCTCCCCCTGGTCACGTTCCGCCAACAGGGATGACGTGGCGTACGGGCGGCCTCGCACGGCCGGCGTGGGGCGGGGGCCCCACGCTTCGGAGGAGGGCGGGGTTGGGGCCCCGCCCGGGAAGAAGGCATCGCATGGTTTGGCCTCGGCCGAACCGCGGTAGTGCGACAGCCATGAAGAAGAACAACCGCATGCCGCCCAGCGGCACCACGGGCGAGGCACCGGCACCGGTGATGCTCGCCGAATACACCCGTTACGCAGACGCCCAGGCTGCGGTGGACCGGCTGTCGGACGAAGGCTTCCCCGTCCGCCACGTGTCCATCGTCTGGAGCCGGCTCCGCCAGATCGAGTACGTCACCGGACGTCGCACCTGGCTGACCGCTGCTCGCGACGGCGTCCTGTCGGGTCTCTGGTTCGGTAGCTTCCTCGGCCTCCTACTGTCGCTGTTCGTCGACCTCGAGGAGGGGGCCAGCACTCTGGGCGTGATCGTCACCTACGCCTTGGTGGGGGCGGTCATCGGCGCCATCTTCATGGTGGTGCAGCACCTGGGCAAGCGGGGTCAGCGAGACTTCAGCACCCTCGGCCGGCTCGACGCCGAGGCCTACGAGGTCTGGGTCAACCCGGACCACCAGGCCGAGGCGGCGCGGATCCTGGGTCTGGGGTCCACCCGGCCCATGGACCCGACCCCGGTCGGGTAGTGGGCGGCGGATCCCGAGACTCAACGGCGCGCGGCATCCCCGCCCAGGGCGATGCCGCGCTGCAACGTGCCGAGGAGGTGCTGGTACTCGTCATCGTGGACTCCCGAGGTGCCGGACACGTGCTCGAGGGCCAGGAAGCCGTGGATGGCGCTCCGGGTGCTCCGTGCTGCCAGCAGCGCCGCCGCCGGATCCAGGCCCATGGCGTTGTAGACGAGCGCGAAGACGTCCACCAGCGAGCGGTTGGCGCTGGCCAGGGCGTCCTCGGCGGACCGGGGTGGCAACAGGGTGGAGGCGAACTGGCCCGGGTGGTCGTGGGCGAAGCCTCGGTAGGCCAGTCCCATCTCGGCGAGGGCGGCGGCGCCGGCGTTGCCGATGGCGGCGCGGCGAACCTCGTCGGTGAGGTTGTGGGTGGCGGTCACCGCCACCAGATAGCGCAGGCCGTCCAGGCCCTCGACGTGGGTGTACAGCGCCGAGGGCCCGACGTGGAGCGCGTCGGCGACGGCCGAGAGGCTCAGGGCGTCGAATCCCTCACGATCGATCAGAGAAATGGCCTCCTCGGTGACCCTGGGGAGGCTGATGCGCTGTCGCGTCATGCGATGACTGTACGACCATGCCGAATCTCAATCAACTATCTTGACAAGTCTGCAGTTATAGTGAAACAGTTTCAGTAATACTCCGTCACGTCTCAGGAGGACGAACCATGCTGCTGTACCAGAACGACCCATTCCGTGAGCTCGACACCCTGTTCGACCGCATGACCGGTCGGAATCGCTCGAGCGGCAACAACACCATGCCCATGGACGCCTACCGGCGCGACAGCGACGTGTGGGTCCACCTCGATCTGCCCGGCGTCAGCGCCGAGAGCATCGACATCAGCCTCGAGCGCAACGTGCTCACCGTGACCGCCGAGCGCAGCTGGGATCGCAAGGAGGAGGATCAGTTCTACGTCCTGGAGCGGCCGGCCGGCAGCTTCACCCGCCAGGTGCACCTCGGCGACAGCCTCGACGGCGAGGCCATCGAGGCCGACTATCACGACGGCGTGCTCACGCTGCGCATCCCGATCGCCGAGAAGGCCCAGCCTCGCAAGATCTCGATCAAGTCCGGCGGGGAGCAGGCGGCCATCGACGTCGAGTCGAGCAGCTGATCCAGCCCACGAGCCGAGCGGGGGTGTGCGCCCCTAGGGTGTGCGGCAGCACATGCGGCGGCGCCGGCGTGACGGTGCCGCCGCGGTCCCGCCGCCCGACGAACCACAGGAGATCGGCCTGATGAACGACGCGCCCCCCATCGACATCGGTATCAGCGAGGACGACCGCCAAGCCATCGCCGAGGGCCTGTCCCGGCTCCTGGCGGACTCCTACACGCTGTACCTGAAGACCCACAATTACCACTGGAACGTGGTGGGTCCGATGTTCAACACCCTGCATCTCATGTTCGAGGAGCAGTACACGGAGCTGGCGCTCGCCGTCGACCAGATCGCCGAGCGCATCCGGGCCCTCGGCGCACCGGCGCCGGGCTCGTACCGCGAGTTCGCCGGGCTCTCGTCGGTCGAGGAGGACGACGACCAGCCCGACGCCGCCGAGATGCTGCGACGCCTCGTCGAGGGCCAGGAGACGGTGGTGCGGACTGCCCGGTCGATCTTCCCGACCGTCGAGGCCGCCAAGGACGAGCCCACCGCAGACCTGCTGACGCAGCGGATGCAGGTACACGAGAAAACTGCGTGGATGCTGCGGAGCATGCTCGCCTGATCCGAGCGACCGCGATCGGCGCTCGGCCGCGGACGCTCTGCACCCGAGAGGGCCCGAGGCCTGGGTCGGACGACTCAGGGGACGCCGAGCTGGCGCTGAGTTGATCGTCCCGCAGGCGTGGGGCGGAGGTCACCTATCGAGCGAGGCCTCTTCCCGGGCGCGCGCGAGTGCGCCACCCTGAGCGCTATGTCCGGGACGCCCACCAGGGGAGCGACGACGGAGGGACTGACGCAGTGGCGTGAACGCCGCTGGCTGGCGCACCTCACACGCGCCGGGCTCCTGCTCACCCCGGCCGTCGTGTCGGGCGTGCTGGCGTGGTACCTGAGCCGGTGGTTCTGGCGACCGGGCGGGGTAGTCGGCGTCATCGCCGTCATCATCCAGCTGGCCTCGGTGGGTCTGGCCACCGCGATCGCGGTCGAGAGGCTCCTGCGCCGTCTGGTGCCGCTCACCCACCTGCTGCGGCTCACGCTCGTCTTCCCCGACCAGGCGCCCTCGCGTTTCGGGCTGGCCCTGCGTACCGGCACCATCAAACAGCAACAGCGGGTGGTCGCGGGTGTCGCGACCAACGGCTTCAGCGTCGACGACACCGAGGCGTTCGAGGAGCTGGTGGCCATGGTCATGGCCCTGGGCCACCACGAGCGGCTGACCCGGGGTCACACCGAACGGGTCCGGGCCTACAGCGACCTGCTCGGCGCCGAGCTCGGGCTCGACGCCGCCGAGCGCAGCAAGCTCCACTGGGCGGCGCTGCTGCACGACATCGGCAAGCTCGCCGTTCCCGCCGAGGTGCTCTCCTTGGATGGCCGGCCCAGCGACGAGCAGTGGGAGATCCTGAAGCAACATCCCGCCGTCGGATCCCAGATGGTGGAGCGATTCGCCGACTGGTTGGGTGAGTGGCGCCACGCCGCACGAGACCACCACGAGCGCTGGGATGGCACCGGCTACCCGTCCGGGTTGGCCGGCACCGAGATCTCGCTCGCCGGCCGGATCGTCGCGGTGGCCGACGCCTACGACGTCATCACCTCGAGCCGGTCGTACAAGCAGGCGATGTCGGGCGACGCCGCTCGGGCCGAGCTGGTGCGCTGCGCCGGCACCCAGTTCGACCCCGATGTGGTCCGGGCCTTCATGCGGATCTCCACCGGCGACCTGCGAGCCGTCGCCGGGCGCTTCACCTGGCTGCCCTCGCTGCCTGCGGCGCTGGTGGGAGGGGCCACCCGAGGCGGGCTGGCGCCGCTGCTCGCGGCGGCCGGGGCCCTGGGTCTGCCGTTCCTGGCCGGTACGTCGCTCGCAGAACCAGCGGGCACGCTCGATCGGAACACGCCGGTGGCGCTTTCGGGCGATCAGCTGCCGCCGCCCGACACCGAGGCCGGCGACACCGACGCCGGCGACACCGACGCCGGCGGCACCGCGGAGTCACCCGGCGACGATCGCACCGACGCCGAGGACCCGTCGTCCCCGACGCCCCGGGGACCAGAAGTCCCCGAGGATTTCGAGATCGCCCCCATTCCCGAGCCCGACGGTGACGACCCGCCTGCGGGCACCGATCCGGACGCCATCCTCGACGTGCCGGATCTACCGGACCTTTCGGACCCGCCCGACCTGCCCGTCGAGGTCCCCGACCTACCGGTGGACGTCCCCGACCTACCGGTGGACGTACCGGAGGCGCCTGACCTACCGGTGGACGTACCGGAGGTTCCCGACCTGCCAGTGGATGTGCCCGAAGTTCCCGAGGTGCCAGCGGTGCCAGACGTCCCCGAGGTGCCCGAGGTGCCCGAGGTTCCGGAGGTGCCCGAGGTGCCGGTGCTACCCACGCCGACTCCGGTCCTGCCCGGCGGCAATCTGGGGTTGTAGCCATCGCAGGCGCGGGACCGGGCGCCCCTGGGGGCGCCCGGTGGTGCAGCATCTTTTCGGTCGGTGCGGCCTGGTAGGTGGTCTCGGGGCGACGTCGGCTCCGACGGCCACCAGCCGTCTAGTTGGTGGTCTTCTCCTTGACGTCGTCGATGACGTCGTTGACCTTGTCCTTGGCCCGGTCCACCTTCTCCCTCACCTCACCGGAGGTCTCGTCGACCTCGCCCTCGCGCTCGAGGTCCTCGTCGCCGGTGAGGTCTCCGGCGGCCTGCTTCACGCGGCCCTTGAACTTGTCGGTTGCGGCTGAATCACCCATCGGGTCGTCCTCCTGGTGGTCGGGGGGTGGATCGGGCGTTCCCTCGATCTGGGCCCGGCAAACATCGACCCGGTACGCGATCGCGCCGAATGGATAGCGTGTGACGCCATGCGTGGCATCGTGTGGTTCCGGCGTGACCTTCGGCTCTCGGACAACCGGACGTTTCGGGCAGCTCTCGATGCCTGCGACGAGATCATCCCGCTGTTCGTCGTCGACGACCACCTCTGGGAGCGATCGGGTCCCAACCGGCGCTGGTTCCTCCACGGCTGCCTGACCGAGCTGGATGCCGATCTCGACGGCGAGCTGGTCGTGCGCCACGGCCCACCTGCGGACGTCATCCCCGAGCTGGCCGCAGACCACGACGTCGACGTGGTCTTCCACGCAGACGACGTCGGACCCTACGGGCGCTCGCGGGACGACGAGGTGGCCGAGGCCCTGATCGCCGTCGGTCGCAAGGTCGAGGTGCCCGACAGCTGCTGGGCCGTGCCTCCCGGCACCCTCACAACCGGCTCGGGCGACACCTACAAGGTGTTCACCCCGTTCTTCCGCAGCTGGCTCGACCAGCCCAAGGACGAACCGATCCCCCGTCCCCGTCGAATCGACGTGGTCGGCGGGGTGACCTCGGTCGACCTCCCGGAGCGCCCCGAGGTCGACGCTGAGCTGCCCGAGCCAGGGGAGGCCGCCGCCGGCAGGCGAGCCGATGCGTTCTTGCGTCGCGACGTCGACGACTACGACGAGGCCCGCGACGATGCCGCTGCCGACGCCACCAGTCGCCTCTCGCCGTACCTCAAGTGGGGCTGCATCCACCCCCGCCAGCTGCTGAACCGGCTCGACCTGCGCAACC
>JBFINV010000005.1:0-20047 GCA_041611015.1 Acidimicrobiales bacterium
CTCCGTCATCAGGAAGTGCCCGCAGCCCTGGAGGACCTCGAGCTCGGCGCCGGCGATGGCGGCGGCCACCTCCCGGCCCATGGACGCCGGTGTCATCAGGTCCCGGTCACCGGCGACGACCAGGGTCGGGCACCGGACAGCCGCAGCATCCTCGGCGCCGTCGTAGCCAGCTGACGCCGTGAAGTCGGCGTGCAGGCTGCCGGGATGGGCCTCGGCCTCGGCGTGCAGGATCGCCAGGTCGGCGCCGTCCATCCACAGGCCCGGGGTCTCGCCCCCGCCCACGTGGGTCGACGGGGAGTGGCCCCAGTCGACGATGGCGGCGATCGCCGTCTCGGGATCGTCGGCGGTGGCGGTGAGCAGGGCATCATTCACCGTGAGGCGGAGCCCGGCGCCGAGCATCGCCAGCTTGGTGACTCGATCCGGATGGCGCCCGGCCAACGCCAGGGCGATCATCGCCCCCAGCGAGTGCCCCACGAGGGCCACCTGGGGCAACTCCCGGCGATCGAGCTCACCCCGCACTGCGGCGACGTAGTCCTCCACCCGGTCACAGGCCTTGCCCGGGCTGCAACCGTGGCCGGGCAGGTCGACGGCCAGGACGTCCGTGCCCCGGGCCGCGAGGTGCCGGGCTTGGCTGGCCCACACGGTGCGGTTGCCCCCGGCGCCGTGGATCAGGACCGCGACGGGTCCGCCGCGTGCCTCCTGACCGCCGGTCGCCGCGTGCAGGGGTTGGGTCAACGCTGGCTCCGGCGCAGGGCCCCGTCGAGGTCGGCGATGAGGTCGTCGACGCCCTCCAGGCCGATCGAGAGCCGGATGAGCTCCTCTCCCACGCCCGCGGCGTCGAGCTCGGCGGGGGACAGCTGCGCGTGGGTGGTGCTCGCCGGATGGATCACCAGGCTCTTGGCGTCGCCCACGTTGGCCACGTGGCTGAACAGCTCCAATGATTCGATGAACCGGGCCCCGGCGGCGCGACCACCCTCGATCCCGAACGAGAAGATGGCGCCGGCCCCGTCGGGCAGGTACTTGTTGGCGAGGTCGTGGTGCGGGTGCGACGTGAGCCCGGGGTGGCTGACCCAGCTCACGGCCTCGTGCCCCTCCAGGTGCTCGGCGATCGCCAGGGCGTTGGTCACGTGCCGGGGCATGCGGACGGGGAGGGTCTCGAGCCCCTGCAGCATGAGGAAGGCGTTCTGAGGCGCCATGGTGGCGCCGAAATCGCGCAGCCCCTCGGTGCGGGCCCGCATCGAGAACGCCAGCGGGCCGAACTCGTCCACGTAGCGGACGCCGTGGTACCCGGCGTAGGGCTCGGTCAGGGTCGGGAACCGGCCCGAGGCGGCCCAGTCGAACCGCCCGCTGTCGATCAACACCCCGCCGATGGCGGTGCCGTGGCCGCCGATGAACTTGGTGGCCGAGTGGTACACCAGGTCGGCGCCGTGCTCGATCGGCCGGCAGAGCACCGGCGAGGCGAACGTGCTGTCGATCGCCAGGGGGATGCCGTGCCGGTGGGCCACCTCGGCCAGGGCCTCGAAGTGAGCGATGTCACCACGCGGGTTGCCGATGGTCTCGGCCAGCAGCAGCTTGGTCGTCGGGCGGATCGCGGCCTCGATCTCGTCGATCGAGTTCGGGGCGACGAAGGTGGTCTCCACCCCGAAGCGGGGCATGGTCAGCGACAGCACCTGATGGGTGCCGCCGTAGAGGGCCCGGCTGGCCACCACGTGGTCACCGGCGCCGGCGACGGTGGCCAGGCAGAGAAAGAGCGCGGCCTGGCCCGATGCGGTGGCGATGGCGGCCACTCCTCCCTCCAGCGCCGCCATGCGCTCCTCGAACGCGGCCACGGTCGGGTTCGAGATCCGGGTGTAGATGTGGCCCGGCAGGTCCAGGTTGAACAGCCCAGCGGCCTCGTCGACGTCCGCGAAGACATACGACGTGGTCTGGTAGATCGGGACAGCGCGGGATCCGGTGGCGGGATCGGGACGCTGGCCGGCGTGGAGGGCCAGGGTCTCCGGCGAGAGTTTCTTGGGATCGAGCACCCAGGCACTGTACTGAACCGGCACTGGACCGGCTGCAGCTGGGCCGCCTGGGGGCCGGTAGGGTCGCGGTCACGGCAACCGCCGGCTGAAGTCCGGTGGGGGAGCGCCGATAGGACGGAGCCGGCCAGAACACCGTGAGACGCACCGTGAGAGCCACCGTGGGAGGAGGTCGAGCGATGCAGCGGCGACACTTCGACCACCTCGACGGCCTTCGCGGCATCGCCGCTCTGTGGGTGGCGCTGTACCACTCGTGGACCGGCGGCCACGTCGACGAGCTGCACGATGTGCTGCCCCGGTTCCTGGCCGTGGCGATCTTCGAACAGGGCTTCCTCGGGGTCCCCGTGTTCTTCGTCCTCAGCGGCTTCGTGATCCCGTACTCGGCGTCCCGGACGAGCGATCGGGACTTCCAGCCGGTGCGCTTCATGCACCGGCGCTGGCGTCGGCTGTCGCCCCCGTACTACGCCGCCCTGGTGCTGACCGTGGTGCTCGGCCTACTGGAGGAGCAGGTGCGCGACCTGGTCTTCGACGTGCCCACGCCCACCGAGTTCGTGGCCCACCTGCTCTACCTTCAGGACCTGCTCGACCAGCAGCGGATCGGCGTCATCTTCTGGACCCTGGCGTTCGAGATGCAGTTCTACATCCTGTTCGCCCTGATGAAATGGCTCGCGGGCCGGTCGTCGAATCCCTATGCCTTCGACGTGCTGTTGGGCCTGGCGCTGGTGGTGTCCATCCCGTGGGCGTTGGGTCTCACGGCGGCCGGGTCGAGCCGGGGGGTCTTCATCGACAACTGGTACCTGTTCCTCGTCGGCAACGCGGTGTTCCAGATCACCCAGCGGCCGATGTGGCGGTACCCGACCGCGGCCTTCGTGGTGCTGCTGGCCGTCGCCAGCCCGCTGCGGGGCGGGACCTGGACCGGCGCCGGTGCGGCGACTGCCGCGCTGGTGGCGCTGCTGGTGTTCACGTCCGGGTCGCCCCTCGAGCGGGTGCTGTCGACCTCGGCGGCGAAGTTCGTCGGCCTGGTCAGCTACTCGCTCTACCTGATCCACAACGCGGTGGCGGGGCCGATCTTCTTCGTGATCTACGAGGTGGTCGACCACACCGTGGCCACCGAGACCGTGGCCCTGCTCGTGGTGGTCGCCGCGCAGCTGTTCGCGGCTTGGATCTGGTACCTGGTCTTCGAGCGATCGGCGATGGCCTGGAGCCGCCGCCTGCGCGGCCCCACCCCCGACCGCACCACCGGCTCCGCCCTCTCCGCCTGACCCCCGCCGAAACCCTCGACCTCGACTCGAAGGG
Organism: Acidimicrobiales bacterium; assembly: GCA_041611015.1. Classification (GTDB taxonomy): domain Bacteria; phylum Actinomycetota; class Acidimicrobiia; order Acidimicrobiales; family UBA8592; genus JBFINV01. The sequence continues at coordinate 3,318 of JBFINV010000005.1, forward strand.
GTCTGACCCCAACCCGCGAGGGGTCTGACCCCGGGAATGTCAGTGTGTTTCGATATGTTTCGTGGTATGCCGAGATCACCGAGAATCGAGCAAGCTGGGGCCCTCCACCACGTGATGAACCGGGGCGCGGCTCGCCAGGCCATCTTCTTCGACGACTGGGACCGGCGCAGATTCCTGGCCCTGCTGGGGGCAGCCAACCAGCGCTACGGGCTGGAGACTCATGCCTTCTGCCTGATGGGCAACCACTACCACCTGCTGGTTCGCACTCCCGAGCCCACCCTCGGCATCTCGATGCAGTACGTCAACGGTCTCCACGCTCGCTGGGTCAACGACCGGCGGAATCGGGACGGATCTCTGTTCCGCGGCCGGTTTGCATCCGTGCTGATCGAGAGCGACGCCCAACTCCTCCAGGCCTCCCGCTACATACACCTGAACCCCGTGGAGGCCGGGCTGGTGGAGCGCCCCGAGCAGTACCAGTGGTCGAGCTTCAGCGTTTATCTCGACGGCGTGGCACCCCCCTGGGTCGAATGCGGGCTCGTGCTCGGAATCGTCGGCGGGCCCGCACCGAGGCTGCGCTACTCGGACTTCGTCACCAGCACGCTCGGCCAGCGCGGTGCGGCCGGCCGTGCGGCCTGAGTCAGCGGCCCACCATCTTGGCGGGGTCCACGATTTGGTCGAACTCCTCCTCGCTGAGATAGCCCAGCGCCAGGGCGGCCTCCTTGAGCGTGGACCCCTCGGCGTGGGCCTTCTGGGCGATCTCGGCCGCCTTGTAGTAGCCGATGTGGGTGTTGAGCGCCGTCACCAGCATCAGGCTCTTCTCCACCAGCTCGGCGGCCCGTTCCTCGTCGGCCTCGATCCCCACGGCGCAGTTGTCGTTGAAGCTGCGACAGGCGTCGGCCAACAGGTTGGCGCTGTTCAGCACGTTGTAGGCCATGACGGGCTTGAAGACGTTCAGCTGCAGCTGGCCCTGGGTCCCGGCCATGGCCACTGCGGTGTCGTTGCCGAGCACCTGGACGCACACCATGGTGAGGGCCTCGCACTGGGTCGGGTTGACCTTCCCCGGCATGATCGAGCTGCCCGGCTCGTTGGCTGGCAGCCGCAGCTCACCGATGCCGGTGCGGGGTCCGCTCGCGAGGAGGCGGATGTTGTTGGCGATGTGGAAGAGACTGACCGCCAGCCGCCGCAGGGCCCCGGATATCTCCACCATCGCGTCGTGGGCGCTCAGGGCCTCGAACTTGTTCTCGGCGGTCACGAACGGGTGGCCGGTCAGCTCGGCGATCTGCTCGGCCACCGCCACCGCATACCCCTCGGGAGCGTTGAGCCCGGTCCCGACCGCGGTGCCGCCGAGCGCCAGCTCCCGGAGCCGCTCGAGGGCGTCGCCGATGGCGGCCATGCCCCGGTCGAGCTGGGCCACGTAGCCGCCGAGCTCCTGGCCGACCGTCAGCGGGGTGGCGTCCATGAGGTGGGTGCGGCCGGACTTGACCACGTGGTCGAAGGCCTCAGCCTTGGCCTGGAGGGTGTCCCGGAGGAGCTCGACTGCGGGCAGGGTGTGGGTGACGACGGTGTCGTAGGCCGCGATGTGCATGGCGGTCGGGAAGGTGTCGTTGGAGCTCTGGCTCTTGTTGACGTCGTCGTTGGCCGCCACCACCTTCTCGGTGCGGAAGTCTCCGCCGAGGATCTCGGTGGCCCGGTTGGCGATGACCTCGTTGAGGTTCATGTTCGACTGGGTGCCCGACCCTGTCTGCCACACCACCAGCGGGAACTCCTCGTCGTGCTTGCCGGCGATGATCTCGTCGCAGGCGGCGGCGATGGCCCGAGCCTTCTCCTCGTCGAAGTCGGTGAGCTCGACGTTGACCAGCGCTGCAGCCTTCTTCAGCACGGCGAAGGCCCGGATGATCTCGATCGGGATGCGCTGGCCGCCGATGCGGAAGTTCTCGACGCTGCGCTGGGTCTGGGCGCCCCAGTAGCGCGCGTCGGGCACCTCGACGGTGCCCATGGTGTCCTTCTCGGTCCGGGTCCGCATACCAGCAACGGTACCGGAGGCCCCCGCCGATCAGCCCGGTGCGGGCGGTCCCTGTTGAGCCCGAACGGCCCGGTCGGTCGGGAGGCTCCGCCGATCAGCCCAGTGCGGGCGTGCCGTGGTACGGAGTCGGGTCGCCGGGGCCGGGGATGACCGGCCGGGTCCAGCTCATCACCTCGGCCAGGCGGTCGGCCACCTCCCGCCACTCCTCTGGTTCCCAACCCTCGGCTGCCCCCACCACGTTGAGGTTCTGGTCGATGTGCACGAACGTCGGCAGCTCCTCGAGCCCCAGGGCCCGGACCACGCTGCGGTCGGGATCGGTGAAGGTCAGGATCTCCTCGGACCAGGGTCCGAGGAACTGCCGGGCCTGGTCCTCGGTGCCCGTGACCAGCCACGCCACCCGACAGTCGGCCTCGATGAAGCCGCGCAGCACCCGACCCGCGGTGTCGATGAGCCAGGCGCTCTGGTGGGTGAAGGGATCGAGCACCACCAGCACCAGGTGGAAGGTGGTCACCCAGTTCTCGATCGGACGGGCCCGCCCGCCGATCGGGGCCAGCTGCAGGTCGGCTGGAGGGGTCGTGACCACGGCGGACAAGCTAGCCCACACCCGGTGCGACCACGCTCATCGGGGCTGAGCGGCCCCGCGACCACGACGGGATACCCTCGGAGCCGATGCACCCCATCGAGCGCCTGCGCTACGTGGCCCGGGCTTCGGGCGTGCCCCAGCAGCTCCTGGTGCGGGAGACCGCGGGCGCCCTGGCGTCGTTCGCGGGGGAGCCCCACGGGCTGGTCACCGCCTGCCGGCGCATGATCTCGCGCCAGCCGGCGTCGGGGCCGCTGCTGTGGCTGGCGTCGAGGGTGCTCAGCGCCAGTGACCCCGTGGCCGAGCTCCGGGACTGCCTGGGTGCGCTCGAGCGCGACACCACCGCCTACGAGCTGCGCCACGCCATCCCCGACGACGCCACCGTCGTGGTGTTGGGCTGGCCCGACGCCACCAGCGAGGCGCTGCCCGGGCGGGGCGACCTGGAGGTGCTCGTGATCGACGTCCTCCACGAGGGGGCCGGGTTCGTGCAGCGGCTCTGGCAGGACGACGTCGACGCGGTCGACGTGCCCGTCGGCGGCCTCGGCGCTGCGGTGGCCGCAGCGGACCTGGTGTTGCTGGAGTCACCTGCGATCGGCCCCGACGAGTTCCTCGCGGTCGCCGGCTCCCGGGCCGCCGCGGCGGTCGCGGCCCACCGGGGGACGCCGGTCTGGCTGGTGGGAGGGGTGGGCCGGCTGCTGCCGGCGCCGCTGTGGCGCTCGATGCGGGAGCGGATCGAGCCCACCGATCCCTGGAACAGCGACGACGAGCTGGTCCCGCTCGACCTGGTCACCCACCTGGTGGGCCCGGACGGACCCCAGGCCGTGGCCGAGGCCCTGCAGCGCAACGATTGCCCCGTGGCCGCCGAGCTGTTGCGCCAAGCGATCTGACATGCGGTTCCTCGGCGTCTTCGGGCTGGTCGTCGTGGTCACCCTGGGCGTGACGTTCTTCGTCGACGGCCCCGGCGATGAGGGCAGCCTCGAGACGGTGGTGGTCCCCACGCCGGTCCCGACGGCCACCGCAGAGCCCACGCCCACGCCCACCCCGGCGCCGACGGCCACGCCGGAGCCGACCCCGACGCCGACGCCGACCACGCTCAGGCTCGTATTCACCGGGGAGATCCTCAGCCACGGGCCGATCATCCGTCAGGCCGCGGCCTACGGCACCGACGGGGCCCACGACTACGTGCCGATGTTCGAGCAGGTGACCCCCCTGCTCGAGACCGCCGACCTGGCGGTGTGCCACCTGGAGACGCCGGTGTCCCGGGACAACACCGACCTCGCGGGCTACCCGATCTTCAACGCCCCTGCCGAGCTTCCCGCCGGGTTGCGGGATGCGGGCTATGACGCCTGCTCCACCGCGTCGAACCACTCCTTCGACAAGGGCGCGGCGGGCGTCATCAGCACCCTGGACCAGATGGAGGCCGCGGGCCTGCCCCAGGCCGGCATGGCCCGCAGCGCCGAGGAGAAGGCCACGCCGACGCTGTACGAGGTGGGCGAGCTCACCGTGGGCCACCTCTCCTACTCCTACAGCTTGAACGGCTTCGTGCTCCCGGCCGATCAGCCCTACCTGGTGAACGTCACCACGGTCGAGGAGGTCCTCGCCGAGGCCGCCGCAGCCCGCGCTGCGGGCGCCGAGCTCGTGGTCCTCAGCATCCAGTGGGGCAACGAGTACCAGGTGAACCCCAGCCAGACCCAGATAGACCAGGCCACCGCGTTCCTGGAGTCGCCTGACATCGACATCATCGTCGGTGCCCACGTCCACGTGGTGCAGCCGGTCGACATGATCAACGGCAAGTACGTCTTCTACGGGATCGGCAACTTCCTCTCGAACCAGTCCGCCAACTGCTGCCCGGCCGCCACCCAGAACGGGATCATGGCGTTCGTGGACGTCACCGGCAGCGACGCCGGGGGCTGGGCCGTCAGCGACGTGGCGGTGGTGCCGACCCGGGTGGACCGGACCGACTACACGATCGTGCCCCTCACCACCGCGCTGGCGTCGGGCGACCTCGACGGCGCCACCCGCGACCTCTACCAGACCGTCGTCGACGAGACCACCGAGGTGGTCCGGCGCCGTGGCGTGAACGTCCCGATCATCGACCCCCTGGCCGATCCGGATCGCTAGCCCGCCGGTTGGCGATCCTCGGTGGCTCGCCGGCTCGCCCTTCGAACCGCGAGCACGGCGATCGCGAAGAAGGCCACGATGAGCCCGAGCACCGTGAGCTGCAGTGCGCCACCACGGTCGCCAGGATCCTCCGGAGCGGTCCCCGAGTTCGGCTTCGGGATGATCTGACCGAGGGGGCTGTCGGGGTCCTGGACCTCCTCGATGGTGACCGGGGCCGGCGTGGGGTCGTCCTGTGCTGCGGCAGGGACCCCGAGCGCGGCGGACCCGGCCAGCGAGAGGACCAGCGCCAGGGCTGTCAGGCTCGCTCGAGACCTCGTTGCCCTCACTCGATCACCCTACGCTGCGGGACGTGCGAGACGTCGACGGGTTGCGAGCCGCGATCCTCGAGTGGGGCGCTGCCGCCCGGCGGGACCTGCCTTGGCGTCGCACCCGTGACCCGTGGGCGATCCTGGTGTCGGAGCTCATGCTCCAGCAGACCCAGGTGGCCAGGGTCGTTCCCCGCTACCGCGAGCTCCTCGAGCGCTTCCCGACGCCGGCGCACTGTGCCGCAGCCCCGGTGGCGGCGGTGATCGAGGCCTGGGCCGGGCTGGGCTACAACCGCCGGGCGGTGAGCCTGCATCGCATCGCCCGGATCGTGACCATCGAGCACGGAGGACGGCTGCCAGCGACCATCGCGGGGCTCGAGGCGCTGCCGGGTGTGGGGCCGTACACGGCCCGGGCGGTCATGACCTTCGCCCACGAGACCGACGTGGGTGTGGTGGACACGAACGTGACCCGCCTCCTCGCTCGCTGGCGTGGTGGACCCCTCACCCCTCGGGAGGCGCAGGAGCTCGCAGACCAGCTGGTCCCGCCGGGACGGGCCTGGGCGTGGAACCAGGCCTTGTTCGATCTCGGGTCGGCGATCTGCACGTCCCGGGACCCGGTGTGTGGACTGTGCCCGGTTCGGACGTTCTGCGCCTGGCAGGGTCGGGACGCGGATCCAGCTCCGGGCTCGACCCGGCAGGGCCGGTTCGAGGGATCCGATCGTCAGGGGCGGGGCCGGCTCGTCGAGGCCCTGCGTGCTGGCCCGGTGACCGACGGGCGCCTCGCCGAGGTGATGGGCTGGCCGGGCGATCCCGCCCGGGCCCTGCGGGTGGCGCGGGCGCTTGTCGCCGAGGGTCTGGCGTCGCATGACGGCACCCGCTGGGAGCTGCCCGAAGTTGCCAGCCACGACGGGGCTCGACCAGCATGAGCGGGCACCGATGCGGCACATCCGAGGGGGCGCTGTGAGGGCAGCCATGGTCAGGCGGACGATGGCGGCGATGCTGTCGTTCGCCCTCGTCGCCGCCGGGTGCGGCGGTGACGACCCCGCGACCGACGGTGACGCCACCTCCGCGGCCGACGGCGACACCCTCGAGCGGCCCGAAGGCACCGACTCGGATGTGGCGGGCGACGAAGGCGGTGCCGACGACGGTGGCGACCTCGAGGACCCGGACCAGCTCACCAGCGAGGGCGAGGGCCAGGCCGGCGCCGACCTGACCCCGGTGCCCGGCGGCGAGGTGACCTGGGGGCTCACCAACGACGGCACCGGGTTCGACACCACCGGCGCCGTCGCCCCGGGCTCCATCCGCATCATCACCGCCCTGACGGATCCGCTGGTGGCGGGCACCCCCGGGGGCGGTTGGGCCCCCAACCTGGCCGAGAGCCTCACCCCCAACGAGGACTTCACCGTGTGGACCATCACGTTGCGCCCCGGGGTCAGGTTCCACGACGGCGAGCCCGTGGACGCCGAGGCGCTGGTCGCGAACCTCGAGGCCTTCCGCACCGGCCCCGTGAGCGGCTTCGCGTTCACCGCAGTGGACGAGGTCGTGGCGGTGGACGAGCTGGCCGCCGAAGTGCGGATGAACACGCCCTGGGGGGCGTTCCCGTTCATCCTGATCAACCAGGCCGGCTGGCTGGTATCGCCCTCGACGCTCGGGACCAACGACGATTTCGTGAGCACCGGACCGTTCATGCTCGAGAGCTGGACTCCGGGCGACGGGGCCCGGGTGGTGCGGAACCCCGACTACTGGCGGGAGGGCTTGCCCTACCTCGACGCCATCAACTTCAAGTTCATCCCCGAGCAGCCGGTCAAGCGCCAGGCCCTCGAGGCCGGCGACATCGACGGCTACATCAGCCCCGGCGACCAGGACATCCTCGACTTCCTCGACGACGACGGCGTCGACGTGTGGATCGGTGAGGCCAGCGCCAACGAGTACGCGTACATCCTCAACACCGCAGTGGCTCCGACCAACGACATCCGCGTGCGGCGGGGTCTGGCCCACGCCATCGATCGGGACCTGGTGATCGACACGTTCCGGTCCGGCCTGACGGAGAAAGCGAGCTCCAGCCAAACCCCGGGCTCGCTCTTCCACCACGAGACCGACTACCCCGACTACGACCCGGAGCTGGCCGCCGAGCTGATCGCCGAGTACGAGGCCGAGGTGGAGCCGGTGCAGTTCTCCGTCAAGCTCGAGCCGAACCCGGCGGTGCGGGAGGTGGTGGACCTGGTCGCCAGCTTCTGGGAGGACGCCGGTGCCGAGGTCGAGATCGAGGAGATCGGCGGCGGCCAGTCCGCCCTGACCGCGATCAGCGACGACTTCCAGGTGTTCAGCTGGTTCCAGTTCTCGTCGATCGACCCCGACGGCGACTACCCCTTCTTCCACTCCGACGGGGGCTCGAACATCTTGAACTGGTCGAACCTGGTGAGCGAGAAGATCGACGAGGGTCTCGACATCGGTCGGGCCAATGCCGATCCCGAGACCCGGCGACCGGGCTACGCCACGTTCCAGGAGGCCCTCGCCGAAGAGCTGCCGATCCTCTGGATCGACCACCTGAACGGCATCGAGGCCGCGGTGACCCGCCCCGAGCTGCACGGCATCGGGCCCCGCGACGAGCTGCCCGACGGCGGCGAGGCCCTCGGGATGATCAACGGCAGCTTCTTCACGTGGACCGACGTGTGGCTGGAGCAGTGACCTCCACCCGATGACGGCGGCCATCGTCCGGAGGCTCCTGCGGCTGGCCGTCATCGTGCTGATCGTCACGTTCACCACCTTCCTGCTGCTCGACGCCACCCCCGGCGATCCCGCAGTCTGGAAGCTCGGCATCAACGCCGACCCGGAACTGCTGGCCCAGACCCGAGCCGAGCTGGGTCTCGACCGTCCGTTGCTGGTGCGTTATCTCGACTGGCTCGGCGACGCGGCGCGCCTCGACTTCGGCGAGTCGTTCTTCACCGAGGTCTCCAGCTGGACCCTTATCCGGCGGGCGTTGCCCAAGACCATCGAGCTGATGGTCCTGGCCGAGATCATGGCCCTGGCGATCTCGGTCCCGCTGGCGATCGCCGCAGCCCGGCGTCCCGGCAGCTGGATCGACCGGTGGTCGTCGGGCTCGGCGTTCGCGCTCCTGGCCCTGCCGGCGTTCATCCTGGCGCTGTACCTCAGCTACGTGTTCGCGGTCCGGCTCGGGTGGTTCCCGACCATCGTCACCGACCTCCCGGGGCTGAACGAGGACCCGCTGGAGAACCTGCGCCAGATGTTCCTGCCGGCGCTCACGCTGGCCCTGAACCTGGTGGCCGTCTACCTGCGGCTGTTGCGCAGCGATCTGATCGACACCCTCCAGGAGGACTACGTGATGCTGGCCCAGGCCCGGGGGCTCGGCGACCGCCGCATCATGTGGCGCCACGTGCTGCGGCCGTCGTCGCTCAACCTCACCACGGCCATCGGGCTCAACGTGGCCGGCCTGATCGGCGGGGCCCTCATCGTGGAGCGCTTCTTCGCCATCAACGGGATCGGCCAGCTCCTGATCGTGTCGATCGTGGGCAAGGAGTTCTTCGTGGCCTCGGCCATCGTGCTGCTCCTCACCGTGGCCTACGTCGTCGTGAACTTCTGCGTGGACCTGCTGTACTCCGTGCTCGATCCCAGGATCCGCAGTGGCATCCGTTAGCCGCTGGCGGGCCGTGACCCCGGCCGGCCGGGCGCTCCGGTTGGGGACGGCCTTCTGGCTGTCGGTGGCCTGGATCGCACTGTTGGTGTTCCTCGGCGTCTTCGAGGACGTGCTCCCCATCCGAGATGCCGACGCGCGCGGTATTCGAACCGGTGAGGTCGAGCGGTTCGAGGGGCCGGGATGGAACGCCTGGTTCGGTGGCGGTCCTCAGGGTGAGGATCAGCTCGCCCGGGTCGTGGCCGGCATCCGCCCCGCGTTGACGCTGGGTCTGGTGGTCACCGCTCTGGCGGCGCTGGTCGGCGGCGCGCTGGGGGTCACGGCCGGCTACGCCCGGGGCCGGATCGACGCCGTGACCACGGCCGCGATCGACATCGCCCTGGCCTTCCCGGCGCTGGTGTTGCTCATCGCGGTCCGGTCGACCTTCGGCAACTCACTCCTGGTGTTCATAGCGATCTTCACCATCACGAGCATCCCCCCCTATGCCCGGATCGTCAGGGGGGCCACGCTGGCGCTGGCCGAGCGGGAGTTCGTGGATGCGGCCCGCTCGATGGGCGCCAGCACCCGTCGGATCCTGCTGAAGGAGCTGGCGCCGAACCTGGTGCTCCCGGTGCTGTCGTTCGCGGCGATCGGGTTCGCGGTGGTGATCCTGACCGAGGGGGCGCTGGCCTTCCTGGGGCTGTCCATCGACCAGGTCACCTGGGGCGCCCTGATCGCCGAGGGCACCGGCGAGATCCGGAACCACCCCCACGTGGCCCTGGTGCCGGCGACGGTCATGTTCATGACCATCCTGGCCTTCAACCTCGTGGGCGACGGCCTGCGTGAGCTCACCGCGCCCCGGACCGTCGCCACGGTCCGCCGGCTCGAGGTCGAGGGCGACCGGGTGGCCCCCGTCGGCGAGCCCGTCCTGCACGTCCACGACCTGCGGACCACGCTGCACACCCCAGCCGGACCCGTGCACGCGGTGGACGGGGTCGGCTTCGACCTGTCCGCGGGGGAGGCGCTGGGGATCGTGGGCGAGTCGGGGTCGGGCAAGACCATGGTGCTGCGCTCGATCGTGGGCGCCTTCCCGCTCGCCGGGGTCACCCGCGCCGGCACCGTCGACGTGTGCGGGGTCGACATGCTGCGGGCACCCAGGGCGGTCGTCCAGCACACCCTCGGGACCTGTGTGGGGATGGTCTCGCAGAACCCGCTCACCGCGCTCAACCCCACCCGCCGCATCGAGGCCCAGATCGTCGAGCCCATGGTGGTCCACGGTGGCCTGGACCGGAAGGCGGCGCGGTCCCGGGCCCTGGAGCTGATGCAGCACGTGGGCATCCCGGCGCCCGAGCGCCGCCTGCGCGAGTACCCCCACCAGCTCTCGGGGGGCATGCGCCAGCGGGTCACCATCGCCATCGCGCTGGCGAACCGGCCTCAGGTGCTGCTGGCCGACGAGCCCACGACCGCGCTCGACGTCACCGTCCAGAACCAGATCCTGGAGCTGCTGGGCCGGCTGCGGCGGGAGGAGCGGATGGCGATGGTTCTCGTCACCCACGATCTCGCGGTGGTCCACGGCTTCACAGACCGGGTGGCCATCATGTACGCAGGCCAGATCGTGGAGCAGGGTCCGACCGAGGAGATCTTCTCGAACCCTCGGCACCAGTACACGATCGCGCTGATGGGGTCGATACCGGACCTCGACCTCCCCAGCCACTCGCGGTTGAAGACCATCGTGGGGTCCCCGCCCTCGTTGACCGACCTGCCCCCGGGCTGCCGGTTCGCCGAGCGCTGCCGGTTCGCCGACGAGCGCTGCCGAGCCGAGGCGCCCCCGGCGACGGGCCCGGCCCGGCACGGGTACCGGTGCTGGCACCCGGGGGTGGAGCCCCCGGTGGAGGTGGGCCGTGGCCGGTAGCGGCGGGGTCGCCCTCCGTGACGACGCGGTCCTGGTGGTGCGGGACCTGGTGGTGGAGCTGCGCGGTCCTGGGGGCGCGGTCGTCCATGCGGTCTCGGGGCTGAGCTTCGACCTGCGCCAGGGTGAGACCCTCGGGCTGGTCGGCGAGTCCGGCTGCGGGAAGACCACGACGGCCCGAGCCTTGATGCAGCTGGTGCCGGTCACCTCCGGGGTGGTGGAGCTGCACGGCGAAGAGCTCACCCGGGCCCGGGGGGAGCAGCTGCGACTCCTCCGCCGCTCGATGCAGATGATCTTCCAGGACCCGGTGTCCTCGCTCAATCCCAGCAGGCGGACCCGGGACATCCTTCGGGAAGGCCTCGACATCTGGGGTGAGGGTGTGGGGTCCTTCGGCGAGGCCAGGATCGGCGAGATCACCGAGGCCGTGGGGTTGTCACCAGAGGTGGGTGGGCGGAGGCCCCACGAGCTCTCCGGCGGGCAGTGCCAGCGGATCTGCATCGCTCGGGCCCTGGTGATGGATCCCGAGGTCCTGATCCTCGACGAGCCGGTCTCGGCTCTCGACGTCTCGGTCCAGGCCCAGATCCTGAACCTGCTGGCCGACGTCAAGGACCGGTTCGGGCTGACGATGGTCTTCATCAGCCACGATCTGGCGGTCGTCAAGAACGTCAGCGACCGGGTCCTGGTCATGTACCTCGGCAAGGCGTGCGAGCTGGCAGGTCCCGATGACCTCTATCGCGAGCCCCGCCACCCCTACACCCGGGCCCTGCTCGCGTCGATCCCCGGTCACCGGCTCGACCTCCCGCCGGCCGCCGAGCTGATAAGCGGGGAGCTGCCCTCGCCGCTCGACCCGCCCTCGGGGTGCCGATTCCGCACCCGCTGCCCTCGGGCCAGCGAGATATGCGCCGACGAGGAGCCGCGGCTGCGGGCCGTGGCCGAGGGGCACTACGTGGCCTGCCATCACGCATGAGCTCGTCGCTGTCGATATCGGAGGCCCGGCGGCTGGCTCTCGGGGCCCAGGGGTTCGGGGACCCGCGTCCTGACGGCCGCGTCGACCGCCGGCACCTGCGCCGGGTGATGCGCCGGGTCCAGCTGATCCAGCTCGACTCGGTCCCGGTGGTGATCCGCAGCCACTACCTGCCGGCGTTCTCTCGCCTCGGCGCGTACCGCGCTCCCCTGCTCGACGAGATCGCCTACCACCACGACGAGTGGTTCGAAGCCTGGGCCCACGAGGCCTCGCTGCTGGCAGTGGAGACCGAGCCCGTGCTGCGGTGGCACAAGGCGCGCGCCCGCAACGGGGAGACCTGGGGGGGCCTGGTGCGCCTGGCCCGGGAGGAGCCCGGCTACGTCCAGGCGGTGCTCGACGAGGTGCGAGAGCGGGGCCCCATTCTGACCAGCCAGCTGAGCGATCCCCGCCCCCGCGACGGCGAGTGGTGGGGGAGCAGATCGCTGGGCCAGCTCGCAGTGGACTGGCTCTTCCGGATCGGCGCGTTGGGCATCCGCCGCTCGCCCACCTTCGAGAAGCAGTTCGACCTGCTGGAGCGGATCGTGCCCCCTGCGGTGCTCGACGAGCCGACACCGGCCGAGGAGGTGGCCCTGGGTGAGCTGCTGTGCCGGGCGGCCCGGGCCCACGGGGTGGCCACCGCGGCCGAGCTGGTGGACTACTTCAGGCTCCCGGTCACCGAGGCCAAGGCCCTGATCCCCCGGTTGGTGGAGGACGGCCGCTTGATCGAGTGCCGGGTCGAAGGCTGGCCCCAGCCGGCGTACCGCCACCCGGGCGCCACCCTCCCGCGGCGGATCGACGCTCGGGCGCTGCTCTCGCCCTTCGACCCGGTGGTGTGGCACCGGGACCGGGCCATGCGTCTGTTCGGCTTCCACTACCGGATCGAGATCTACGTGCCCCGGCACAAACGGGTCCACGGCTACTACGTGCTCCCGTTCCTGCTCGGCGACCGGCTGGTGGCCCGCTTCGACCTCAAGACGGATCGGGCTCGGCGGGTGCTCGAGGTCCGGGGCGCCTACGTCGAGCACGGCCAGGACCCGGGCGAGGTCGCAGTCGCCGCCGCCGGCGAGCTCGTGGAGCTGGCGGTCCTGGTGGGGGCCGAGGGGGTGGAGGTCTGGCCCAACGGCGACCTCTCGTCGACGCTCGCCGCCGCGGTGGCCTTCAGCTCGTGAGCGCGTCCGTCAGCTCCGCGTAGGCCTTCTCGGCGATCACCCGTATCTCCTCGTCGGTGCGGTCCTGGATCGGATGCTCGGTGTAGACCCGGGCCGGCTCGAACCCGAGGGCCTCGGCCTGGGCATCGGCTGCGGTCGAGAACTCGATCGAGGCCACGAACACCGCTGGCAGCCCCCGACGCTCGATGTCGCTGATGTCGTGCACACTGCACGACGTGCAGCTGCCTCAATCCGCGAGGGCTTCGATGACCGCGTCGCACGTGGTGGCGATCTCCTGGCGCAGGTCGACCGGAGCGGGTTTCGAGAACGTGGGCTTGGCGTAGCGCCGCACCGTGGCCCCGTCGTGCTCCAGCAGCTCCTGGACCCGATCGAGGAAGACGTCGCCGCGCGGCTTGCTGATGTCGAGCAATCCGACGATGCGGCCGTCCAGGCCGTCGAGGCGCTCCCTCCGCTGGCGCCCCACCGGTGTCAGCTCGGCGGTGGGATCGAGGAGGGTCGAGCTCATGCGATGATCTCCCTGGTGACGGGACGGCTCCCCAGGTCGCCGTTGATCCACCCGCCAATGATGGCAGAGAACAAGCCGGCCCGACCGCCGGCGTGCACGATCATCAGGCCCCCGTCGGGCCGGAACTTGGGGACCTCGGTACCTGCGAGCTCGGGGGCAATGCCCTCGGCGATCCCGTTGGCGCCCTGCACGATCTCGGTCCCGGGGCGGGTGGTGTACTCGAGCAACCGGTCGTGGAGGTGCTGCTTGGACCACCCCGCTTCGGCGAAGCGGGCTGCGTGCTCGGGGGAGAACACCAAGATGGCGTCGAACGCCTTGGCCAGCTTGGGGTGGGTGGTGGCGACCAGGTTGACCGCCAGGCTCCGGGCCAGCTGGTCCGGATCCCGGCTCAGCTGGTCGACCACGCAGCGGGGACCCTCCCCGGCGAACAGGGTGACCGTCGACTGCTCCGGCCCGAAGCCCTGCTGGGCTGCGTAGGACTCCCACGGCGAGCCCTCCTCGTCCTCGGCGAAGCAGAACCCGACCTTGCCGGGGTTGCCGTGGGTGGCCTGGTCCACGCCGCCGGGCTGGCCCCCGCCAACGTTGCGGATGACCAGCTGGAGGGCGCGCCCGATGGTGCTGTTCGCCCGGTTGCCCTGCCCGAGCACGTTCACGCCCGTGTTCATCCCGATCGCCCGCCGGATCGGGCCGTTCACCAGCACCACCGGGCCCACCGGCATGGTGGTGGCCACGAGGCCGTGCATGTTGAACTCGTCGGTACACGCGGCTTCGACCGCGGTCAGCACCACCGGGAGGTACTCGGGCCGGCAGCCGGCCATCACCGCGTTGATCGCGACCTTCTCGACGCTGCAGGGCACCAGGTTCGGGGGCACCACGGCGACGACCTCGCCTCGGCGCCGGGTGGTGCCCCCGAGCATGCGGTTCACGCGCTGTGGGGTCGGGGGGACCAGCGGTAGACCGTCGCTCCAGCCCCGGTCGTAGGTGGCCTCGATCGGGTCCTCGGCCGAGGCCACCTCCACCCGGCGGCTGGCGACGCCGTCGCCGAAGCGGACCTCGAGCTCGGCGACCCGATCCGGGTCGACGCTGAGGGAGCCGCAGCCGGCCTGGAAGTCGGGGATGCCGGCTTCGAGCCCCAGGGCATCGATGCCCGACAGGCCGGCCCACAGGTCCCGAGACCAGCCGACGATGCGGTCGACCACGACCCCGTCGACCACCGACATCAACGTCGGCACGACGTCGATGCGGTGGTGCCAGCTGGCGGCAAGGTCGGTGTCGTCGGCCCGGGAACCGACGTCCGGAAAGGCCGGGTCGTCCTGGGTGTACACCCGGCTCAAGCGGCCCGCCACGTCGAGCTCGCGCAGGACCGGCTCGATCATGGTGCAGGTGGGACAATCCCTCTTCACGAAGGCGACGAGACCGTCGGGGAGTGCTGTCGGGTCCATGTACCGAGTCTTTCAGAGCTGTGTCGGATGGCACATTCCCTCGCCTCAGCTGCAAGCCCTACCATGACACGGTGCCGCAGAGCCCGGGACCCACGGTCTCCTTCTACGGCGTGAGGGGGTCCACACCGTGCTCGTCGGATCGCCTCCGCCGGTATGGAGGCAACACGTCCTGTGTGGTCATCGAGCGCCAGGGCCACCGGCCGATCGTCCTCGACATGGGCACCGGGCTCCGGGAGTACGGCGGTGTCTGGGGCAACCGGCGGGTCATCGAGGCGGCCATGCTGGTCACCCACCTGCACTGGGACCACGTCCAGGGGCTGCCGTTCTTCGCCCCGGTCCACCTGCCTGACTCCTGCGTGGACATCTACGGACCGCCCCACGGGGGCCAGGAGCTGCACGAGACCTTCAAGGGTCTGATGCAGCCGCCGTACTTCCCGATCTGCTGCGACCAGCTCCCCCGGGGCATCCGCTTCAACACCGCCTCCGACGAGCGCCTGGCCATCGGCGAGGCAAAGGTGATCGTGCGCTCGGTACCTCACACCGGGCCCACCAACGGCTATCGCGTCGAGTTGGACGGCTTCGTGGTCGCCTATGCCAGCGACCACCAGCAGCCACTCGACGATCCGACCAGGGTCGACGAGGGGGTGCTCGAGCTGTGCGAGGGCGCCGACCTGCTGATCCACGACGCCCAGTTCACGCCCGCCGAGCTCGAGGCTCGGCCCGACTGGGGCCACTGCACTCCCAGTTACGCCCTCGAGGTCGCCGCGCAGGCCGAGGCCCGGATGCTGTGCATGTTCCACCACGACCCCTGGCACGACGACGACACCATCGACCGGCTTCTCGCCGAGTGTCGAGCCGAGGCCGCCGACCGGGGGGTGGGCGAGATCATCGCTGCAGCCGAGGGTCTGCGCATCACCCTCGGGGATCGCTGACACGACGCGCCGGTCGCCGGCGCGGCCCGTAGCCATGGTGCGTCCGGACTGGCCGACCCCACGCGTCCGTTGTTGGTGCGAGGCATGCAGCTGAGCGACCGAGCCGGGATCGTCCGCAGCTACATGACGCTCGCGGGCCTCTACACGCTGGCCGCGTCGCTGATATGGGGGGTCAACACCTTGTTCCTCCTCGACGCCGGGCTCGACATCGGCGAGGTGTTCGTGGTCAACGCCATCTTCTCGGCGGGCATGGTCGTGTTCGAGATCCCGACCGGCGTGGTTGCCGACACTCTCGGCCGGAGGGTGTCGTACCTGCTGAGCGTGGCGGTGCTGGCGGCCACGACGGTGCTGTACCTGGTGATCGCCCGCACCGGGGGTTCCGTGATCGCCTTTGCGGTGGTGTCGCTGTTCATGGGCCTGGGCTTCACGTTCTACTCGGGAGCCCTGGAGGCGTGGTTGGTGGACGCCCTCGGGTCGATCGGCGCCAGCCAGCACCTCGACGGGGTCTTCGCCCGCTCCCAGCAGGTCACCGGGGCCGCGATGCTGGTGGGGACCACCGGCGGTGGGCTGCTCGGCCAGGTCGACCTCGGTGTCCCCTTCGGGGCCCGGGCCGGGCTCCTGGTGGGACTGTTCCTACTGTCCCGGCGGCTGATGCAGGAGGTGGGCTTCGTGCCCCGGCGCCTGATGTGGCGCGAGATCCCGCAGGCCATGGGGGAGCAGGCCCGCCTCGGGATCGACCAGGGCTGGCGCCGGCCCGGTCTCCGAGCCCTGATGCTGGCCGGCCTGGCGCGGGCCACGTTCCTGGGTTGGGGGTTCTACGCGGCCCAGCCCTACTTCCTCGAGCTGCTCGAACGGGACGCGATCTGGGTGGTGGGTGTCATCACCGCGCTCATGTCGCTGGCGACCATGGCCGGGAACCAGGTGGTCGAGGTCCTCAGCCGGCGCTGCCGGCGGCGCAGCACCCTGCTGCTGTGGGGATCGGCGGTCGCCAGCGCCGCATCGGTGGTGGTCGGGGTCACCAGCTCGTTCTGGGTGGCGGTGCCGGCCTTCTTGCTGGTCACCGGGGCCATGGGGGTCATGACGCCGGTCCGCCAGGCCTACGTCCACCAC
>JBFINV010000006.1:0-19620 GCA_041611015.1 Acidimicrobiales bacterium
CCGAGGACCCAACCCAGGACTACCTGCCCTCGACGGGCCTGCTCCGGGCCTTCGCCGTCCCGGGGCCGGTGCGGGTGGACGCCGCCATCGACCGGGCCGGAGAGGTCTCGCAGTACTACGACCCGATGATCGCCAAGGTGGTGGCCCACGCCCCTGACCGCTCCACCGCGGCCCGCACGCTGGCGACCGCGCTGCGCCGGGCCACCATCGACGGGATCCGCTCCAACCGGGAGCTACTGGTACGGGTTCTCACCCATCCCGAGTACCTGGCCGGGCACGGCGACAGCGACTTCCTGGAACGCCACGACGCCGCCGAGCTGGGCCGACCGCTCCTCGAAGGCGAGCACCTGGCCGTCCACGCCGCTGCCGCGGCGCTGGCCCTGCAGGCAGACCAGAGGCTTGCCGACCCACACACCCCGGGGGTGACCTCGGGCTTCCGCAACGTGCCCATCGCCCCCCAGCGGATCTCCTTCGACCACGAGGGCAACACCGTCGAGGTGGCGTACCGGTTCGACTCGGGGTCGCTGGTCGAATTGGCGGTGGACGGCGAGGCGCTCTCCGAGCTCACGCTGTGGTCGGCCACGCCGAGCTCTGTGGACCTCACCGTGGGCGGGTTGCGCCGACACCTGGCGGTGGACCTGCTGGAGGATCGGGTCGTGGTGAGCGGGCCCGACGGCAGCGCCGACCTCCGGCCCCTCCCCCGGTTCGTCGAGCCCGGGGACGCGGTAGAACCCGGCTCACTGGTCGCAGCCATGCCGGGCACGGTGGTGGCGGTGCGGGTGAGCGAGGGCGACGCCGTCGCCGCCGGCGACACCCTGGTCGTGCTCGAAGCCATGAAGATGGAGCTGGCGGTGACCGCCCCGATGGCGGGGACCGTCACCACGGTGCCGGTGCGAGAGGGCGACGTGGTCACCACTGGGCAGATCCTGGCCGTGGTCGAGGAGTAGCGGCCCGCGGTGACCGAGCCCACCCATCCGGCCCGGCCCCCGCTCGCACCACGCCCTCTCGCCAGGTGGCTCTGGCAGCTGGCCAAGGACGTGATCGACGAGTACCGGCGCGACGGGGTGGGCGACCTGGCCGCCTCGATCACCTTCTGGACCCTGCTGTCGATCCCCGCGGCGATCCTGGCCATGGTCAGCGCCATCAGCTCGCTCACCATCCTGCCCGGGATCGACCAGGGGGTGGCCGACGACTTCGAGCGCGAGGTGCAGGACCTCATCAGCGACACATTCGCCGACTCCGACACCCTCAACGAGGCCGTGGCCGAGCTGTTCGCCGGCAGCAACGCCGGCATCGTGACCGCAGCCAGCCTGGTGGCGATCTTCTCGCTCAGCCGCGGCTTCGCGGGGCTCATCCGGGCCCTGGACCGGGCCTACGAGGTGGAGGAGAGCCGGTCCTGGTGGCACGTCCGGCTGGTGGCGGTGGGCCTCGGGCTCGCCACCGTGGTGGTGGTGGCGGCCTTGGCGGTGTTCCTGGCGATCCTGCCCGAGCTGCCCGGTGGGACCGTGATCCGGGCGTTGGGGGCGCCGCTGGCGCTGGGCGGCATGGTGCTGTGGGCCGTGCTGCTCTTCCACGTAGCCCCCAACCACCGCACCCCGTGGCGCTACGACATCCCCGGGGCCCTCCTCACCGCGCTCGGGTGGGTGCTGGCCACGCAGGGCTTCGCGCTCTACATCCGCCTCAGCGACCAGGGCAACCAGGTCCAGGGGGCCGTGGGGGCGGTGCTGTTGGGCCTCACCCTGCTCTACCTGCTGAGCATCGTGATGCTCATCGGCGCCGAGCTCAACGACGTCATCGCCCGCCGGGCCGGGGTGGTCCAGCAGCCCCTGGCGCTCAAGGACCGCTACGAGCAGGTCCGGGAGCGGTTGGCCGACGCCACCGAGGAGATCTCGACGCGGCGGCGCCGCTGAGCGAGGACCCCATGCCGAACAGGACAGGGCCTCACCGCCGACGGTGCTCCCGGGGTGCGGGGCTCGGGTAACGTCGGCCCATGGCTGTCAAGGAGAGCGCACCCTCTGGCGAGGAGCCGGCCAAGAAGCCCCGCTGGACGTTCCAGTGGAAGGAGCTCTACGACGAGGTGATCACCTCGGGGCTGTGCACCGGATGTGCCGGCTGCGTGATCGCCTGCCCCCACGACGTGATCGGCTACCGCCACGAGCCCGGCCAGTACAAGCCGTACCACCTCGAGGAGGAGCTGGGGCCGGCCAACTGCATCCACGGCGAGAAGGGCTGCACGAGCTGTACCCGGGCCTGCCCCCGGTTCCGGGACTGGGAGCCAGAGGCCGACGAGCATCTGTTCGGCCGCGCCCGCGAGCCCGAGGAGATGTCGGGGATCATCAAGGACATCCTCCTGGTGCGGGCCACCGACGACGCCGTGTACGAGACCGGCCAGGACGGCGGGCTGGTGTCGGCCATCCTGATCTGGTGCCTCGAGAACGGCATCATCGACGGGGCCCTGGTGAGCGGGCTCGAGGGCGACGCCGGCGGCTGGAAGGCCGTCCCCACGGTGGCCACCACCCGGGAGGAGGTGCTCGGGGCGGCGGGCAGCCGCTACACCTACTCGGCCAACACCATGGCCTACCCCGAGGCGAGAGACCGAGGCCTGCAATCGCTGGCGCTGGTGGGCATGAGCTGTCAGACCTCGATCGGCCCCGTGATGTGGCACCGCAAGGTGGGCAAGGTGGGCAAGGCCATCAAGCTCAACATCGGGTTGCTGTGCTCCAAGAGCTTCGACGACTCGATGTTCGACGAGCTGTTCTGGGTCAAGTACGGCCTGCCCAAGGACGAGATCGCCAAGATGAACATCAAGGGCGTGTTCCAGGTCTGGATGAGGAACGGCGACTACCACGAGATCAGCCTCAGGGAGTGCCATGCATGGACCCGGGAGGGATGCGACCACTGCCCCGACTTCGCCGCCGAGCACGCCGACATCTCCACCGGCGGGATCGGTGAGCTGACCGACTGGACCCTCACCGTCGTGCGCAGCGAGCTGGGCCGGGCGGTCATCGGCGCCATGGTGGCCGACGGGGTGGTCGAGACCCGCCCCGGCGACGATGATCCGGGGGCAATCGCCCTGATGCACAAGCTCGCGGCCAAGAGCCGGGCCCGCTGGCCCGAGTGGGCCCCCGTCGACGCCCGCTTGGGGGTGTAGCCCGGGACATCAGCGTCACCCGCGCCGGACACCGACAGCGGCGCTCGATCCAGAGCCGTGGGTTCATGGCGCGCGTCGCCGTCTAGGGTGCCGTGATGGCGGATGAGCGTCGTGACCCGTCGGTGGTCGAGCTGCTGGAGGCGTGGGACCGGCTGCTCATGAGCGAGATCCATCCCGACCACACCCCGGTCGAGCCGGTGCGGAGGTCTGGTTCGGTGTTGCGACCCGGTGCAGACGAAGGAGCCATCGTCGCTGCAGAGGCTCGACTCGGCGTCGTGCTCCCCGACGACTACAAGTCCTTTCTCCGGCACAGCGATGGGGCCTACGCCGACTGGGGCGGAGCGATCCTCGAAGAGGAGCTGTTCGCCCGTTCCTTCATGCCGGAGCCCGGGATCGGCCTGTTGCCGATCGCCCACGTTGCGCCCATGGCCGAGGTCGACCGATGGTGGACCGAGATGTGGGTGGAGGGCGACCAGTTCACCGAGCCCGAGGAGCCGCCGGAGTGGTCCGAGGTGATGGACATGCGGCCACTGCAACACGCACTCCTGATCACATCCATCAGCGAGGTCTTCCGCATGGTGCTCGTCCCCGTCGCGGCCCGCTGGGAGCTGTGGGACTTCTTCAAGGAAGGGGCCACTCGCCACATGTCCTTTGCCTCGTGGCTCGCATTCCGCACCGCCGCGCTACAGCCTGCGGTCGCCACCCCCGGAGGACTACGAGACCTGCTGCAGCGAGCCGCAAACGGCGATGAACGCGCTCGACTCGACATTCTCAAGGTCCACGAGCCCGCCTTCGAGCCGCTGGTGCTGGAGGCGCTCGCGGATCCGCGACACCGGGGGTTCGTGATGAGCATCACGCCCAGGTGGCCGTCCGGGGCCATGGTGGATGCGCTCGATGCCGTGCTCCACGAGACCGAGAACAACGCTGATCCGCTGCGTGCGTTCGCTCAGCGTCATGAGGTCATCACCCTGCTCACGAAGATCGCCACCGTGCGCGCCGAGGAGGTGCTGCGGTCTCATGGCGCCGATCTGCATGCCGACATGGCCCGCACCGTGCGGGAGGCTCGGTTGTAGCCAGCTCAGTCGTTCCGGACCCGGGCTGCGGTGACCGCGGCCAGCGCCAAGAACGCCGAAAGCTCGACCCGGCCCGCGAGCATGGCCAGCACCAGGGTGGCCTTGGTCCCGGCACCGAGGCTGGCGTCGGTCACCCCGGCGCTGAGCCCCGAACCCGACAGCGCCGAGACCGACTCGAAGACGGCCCGGTCGGCGCCCACGTCGGCGGTCAGCGCCACCAGCACCGCCGACACCCCAGCCGCGATCACGAAGAGCCATATGAGGACCGTGGCCCCGAGCACCCGGTCACGGGCCTCGTCGGGGTCAACCCCCTCGCCGTCCCAGACCATGGCCAGGTCGCAACCGTCGTCGGCTCCCGAAGGCGCGGTGGTCTTCACCCTGGCGATGGGCCTGCACTTCATCCTCACCGACCGCCATCTCGACGAGACCTACGAGGAGCGGTTCCGGGCACAGGGCCGGACCGTGCTCACCCGGCGCTGGCCGCAGGCTGGGTGGCTGCCCTGTTGGCTGCGCCCACCGATCTGCTCGTGGTGACGGTGCTGATCGCCATGCTCGGTGGGTTCGTGCTGTTCAACGTGTTCTCCGACGAACTGCCCCGAGCGAGTCGAGCCCGCTACCCGGCGTTCCTCGGGGCGATCTCCGCCTACGCCGGCCTGCTCCTGACGATGGCCGCGCTGGGCGAGTGAGCCGGTGGCGCTCGCTGGGACTCAGAGTCCGGCTTCGGAACGGACGCAGTCGGCCACCAGGTCGACAACGACCTGATCGAGCTCGCTGTCGGCGGTCTTCATGTCGTCGTCGATCTCGGTGAAGACCTCGAAGGCCCGTTCGGCCAACTCTTCGTTCTCCACGTCGGCGGCCGCGTCGGCCAGGGCCTGCTCGGCCTGGTCGAAGCTGTGGGCCACGATGGCCTCGTAGCTGCAACCGCAGACCGCCAGCAGGCCCTCTTGCTGCACCGGCTCGAGATCCGGCAAGGGGTCAGCGCCGCCCTTCACGCAGTTGGCCAGGAAGTTCCGCTGCACTTCGGGAATCGCGTCGGTGTCGGCCCCCTCGGCCAGCGCCGGGCGCAGGTCGGTGTCGATCGGTCCGGGGTCGGCATCGAAGCCGCTCACGAAGTCGTCGTCGCCGCACCCCGCGCCGAGCAGTGCGCCCACCAGCACCAGGCCGGCGAAGCGTCGGCTCAAGTGGCACACCCGTTGATGAGCGCCTCGATGTTCGCGGGGATCACGCCGGTCTCGGACTTCAGCTCGTCGTCGAGCCTCTTGAACTGGTCGTAGGCGGCCTGCTCGGCCTCCTCGGGGGTCTCGCCGCTGGAGTTGGCTCGATAGAAGGCGACGATCTCGTCGTACGCGCACCGGCACGACGCGACCAGGTCGTCGGCGCCCTCGATGCGTGGGGTCTCGGCGAGCACGCAGCCCTCGAGGAAGTTTCGCTCGACGACGGGCAGGGTCTCGACGCCGCCGCCGAGGGCGGTGCGTAGATCGTCGCTCAGCGGCACCGGCTGCTGGTCGAAGCCGGTGGGGGCCCCACTGCTCGAGCAGGCGGTCACCGCGAGGACCAGGGTCAGCACCAGGGCGAGGGGTCGGGTCACAGCGCCACACGCTACCGGCGTTCGCCGGCCTCGATACGCCGGGCCGTGGCCAGGATCTCGTCGAACATCGCCGGGGTGAGTCGGCCGGTGAAGGTGTTCTGTTGGCTCACGTGGTAGGAGCACAGCAGCACCCGCCCCCCGTCGAGCTCCGCTTGGGCCCCATGGCCGAACCGGGGCCGGGGCGCCAGTCGGAGGGCATCGCATGCCGCCGCGTGGCCGATGGCGCCGAGCACCAGGTAGACCCGAGCCGACTGCAGCAGCGCCAGCTCCCGGTCGAGGTAGGGACGGCACCTGGCTCGCTCGGCGGCGGTGGGCTTGTTGGCGGGCGGAGCGCATCGCACCGGTGCGGTGATGTAGGCGCCCCGGAGCTCCAGCCCGTCGCCCGGGCCGGTCGACACCGGCTGGTTGGAGTACCCGGCGCGGTGCAGGGCCGCGTACAGGAACTCCCCACTGCGGTCCCCGGTGAACATCCGACCCGTGCGATTGGTCCCGTGCGCTGCCGGTGCCAGACCGATGATCACCAGGGTGGCGTCGGGGTCGCCGAAGCCCGGCACCCCCCGGCCCCAGTACTCGTGATCCCGGAACGCGGCCCGCTTCTCGCGGGCCACCTGCTCCCGCCAGGCCACCAGCCGGGGGCAGGCCCGGCAGGCCACCACCTCCTCGGACACCAGCCGGAGCGCGTCCACGGGCCTGCACGGTACTGGGTCTCCGGGGACGCTCCCGCCGGCGCCGGATCGCCGGGGTGCGGGTAGGTTGAGGGCGATCATGCCGACCGCATCGAGGACCGCCCGCCCAACCAAGTCGTCATCCGCCAGCTCGAAGGCCCCCGAGCCCACCCTGGTCCTGCTGGTCCGCCACGGTCAGACCCCCACGACCGGAACGGTCCTGCCCGGCCGGGCCCGAGGTCTGCACCTGGCCGAGGCCGGCGAGGAGCAGGCCAACCGGGTGGCCGACCGCATCGCTGCTCTCGGTCGAGTCCGCGCGGTGTACGCCTCGCCGATGGAGCGGACCCGAGAGACCGCGGCGCCCATCGCCCGGGCGTGCGGTCTGCGGGTTCGCAGCCACCAGGGGCTGATCGAATGCGATTTCGGCCGCTGGACGGGCGCCAAGCTCTCCGCGCTCGGCAAGCTGCCGGAGTGGCGGACGGTGCAGCGATACCCGAGCGGGTTCCGGTTCCCCGGCGGCGAGTCCTTCTCCGAGATGCAGACTCGGATGGTCGGTGCAATCTCCGAGCTGGTGGCCCGCCACCCCGGGGAGACCATCGTGGCCGTGTCCCACGCCGACACCATCAAGGCTGCTGCAGCCTCGGCCCTGGGCACCCACCTCGACCTGTTCCAGCGCATCGTGGTCTCACCGTGCTCGGTGACCGCGATCCTGTACTCACCCGACGGACCGGTCGTGCTCGCGGTGAACTCCACCGGTGACGACCTGACCACGCTCGTGCCTTCGTGAGCGATGAGCGAGTCGTATCACTTCGAGGAACCCGAGCACTTCACCACCGGGGCCGTCGGCCCCAAGGGACAGCGGGTGTTCTATCTCCAGTTCGGCAACCCGGGTGAGGTGGTGGCGCTCAAGGTGGAGAAGGGTCAGGTCCACGCCCTCGCCGAGTTCCTCGATCGGCTGCTGGCGGGGCTCGATCCCGTCGAAGACGAGGACGTCCCCCTGGCCCTGGACCTGATCGATCCGGTGGAGTCGGAGTGGGTCGTGGCCAACATCGGGGTGGCCTACAACGAGGACGCGGAGCGTTTCATCCTGCTGGCGGAGGAGCTGGTCGCCGCCGACGAGCCAGAGGAGCCCGAGCCGGCGACGGCCCAGCTCCACCTGTCGCCGGGCCAGATCCAGGCCTTCATCGCCCGGGCCCGGGACCTCGTCGCGTCGGGCCGGCCGCCCTGCGACTACTGCGGCCGGCCGCTCGACCACGACGACGGCTGGTGCCCGTGTCACAACTGAGCCCCTTCCGCGACCGTGGGCCCATCGAGAACGCCGACGCCGAGCGGATCCTAGAGACCGGCGACGTCGAGGTCCTGGGCCGGATGCCGTGGAGCTCGAACGCCACGTTCCTGGTCGACATCTGCGAGGGCGACACCGTCGTCCAGGGGGTCTACAAGCCGGTGCGGGGCGAGCGACCGCTGTGGGACTTCCCGCCCGGCCTGCACAAGCGGGAGGTGGCGACCTACCGGCTGTCGGAGGCGCTCGGGTGGTCGATCATCCCGCCCACGGTGCTGCGGGACGGGCCCCTCGGCACAGGATCGCTGCAGTTGTTCGTCCCCTGCGACTTCGAGACGCACTACTTCCACCTGCTGGAGGAGGAGCGTCACCACCACACCCTGCAGCGATTCTGCGCCTTCGACATCGCCGCCAACAGCACCGACCGCAAGGGCGGCCACCTGCTGATCGACGCCCAGGACCACATATGGGGCATCGACAACGGCCTGACGTTCCACGCCGAGTTCAAGCTCCGAACCGTCATCTGGGACTGGGCCGGCGAGCAGATTCCGGCGGACATCGTCGAGGACCTGCAGAGCCTCCTCGACCGGGGGCTGCCCGAGGAGCTGGCGTGCCTGCTCGACCCCTTCGAGGCCGACGCGGTGCTCACCCGGATCCGGGCCCTGGTCCAGGCCGGGGTGTTCCCCCGGGATCCGACCGGGCGCCGCCATCCCTGGCCCCTCGTCTAATCCATCTCCCGAGCCGATCGCGTCCAGCAGTCGTCATCGGCTCTGGCGATCAATCGCCCCCACCGTTCCCCAAATCTGTGGCGGCAACGACAGTTTTCTGCGCTTTCGGGCACGAATTTGGGGTTGGCGGGGGGTTCTGGCCGGCAACGAAACCTGAGGTGTGGTATGGTTCGCTTCGTTGATCGCTCGGCCTGGTGGCCGGGCGTTCGGCTTTTTCCGGTCGGCAACCCTGGACCGGAGCCGGCGTCAGCTCGACAGGCTGGTGATCTCGCCGGTGCCCTCGCAGAGCCCACAGGGCCAGATGGCGCCCCGGCGCTGCTTGGCTCCCACGCCGTCGCACTCGGGGCAGGGGTCGCCGACCTCCACCCGGGTGATCACCCACTCCTCGTCCTCGCGTGCGGCGCGGCCATGGACCCGGCCCGCCATCCACATCATCCCCAACCAGCAGAAGCCCACGACCAGGATCAGGGCGAGGAGGTTCAACGCCAGCGCAGCCACGAGCCCGAGTGTACGGGTGCGCCGGGTGCCGGTCTAACGGTTCCCGGCCTCCCGGAGGGGCCTGGCCGCGCGGTGCCGGCGCGGCCTTCCCGGCCGGCCTAACGGTTCTCCAGGGCCTCGAGCAGCGCCGGCAGGACCTTGTGGACGTCGCCGACCACGCCGAGATCGGCGATGGTGAAGATCGGCGCCTCGGGGTCCTTGTTGATGGCGACGATGTTCTTCGAGCCCTTCATGCCCACCATGTGCTGGGTGGCACCCGAGATCCCGCAGGCGATGTACACGTCGGGCTTGACCACCTTGCCGGTCTGGCCCACCTGGTGGGCGTAGGGCACCCACCCGGCGTCGACGATGGCCCGGGTGGCCCCGGCGGCGCCGCCCAGCTTGGCCGCGAGCTGCTCGATCAGCGAGTACTTCTCGGCGTCGCCCAGGCCCCGGCCACCCGACACCACCACCGCGGCTTCGTCCAGGCGCGGACCCTCGGACTCCTCCACGTGGCGGTTCTGCACCTTGGCAGCGCCGGTGGGGCCCAGGTCTGGAACCGCCAGGGGGGCGACCGATGCCGGGGCCCCGCCGACGGCCTCGGCGGTGAACGACTTCGGACGGATCAGGAAGAGCGCGGTCCCACCTGCGGTGAAGCGGGTCTTCACGTTGGTGGTCCCGCCGAACACCGGCTCGATACCCGCCAGACCGTCCTCGTCGACCAGGTCCACGATGTTGGTGATGACCGGCGCGTTCAGCTTGACCGACAGGCGGGCGGCCACATCGCGGCCGTCCTGGGTGGTGCCGAACAAGATGGCGTCGGGGGCGGCCCCGCCCTCGATGGCTTCTGCCAGCGCCGACGCCAGCGCCGGTCCCTGCAGCCCCGTCCCGACCGAACCGGTCGTGTGGACCTTGGTGGCACCGTGGGCACCCAGCTCGCCGGCGATGTCGTCGACCCCGGGCCCGGCGTGGACGGCCTCGGCCTCGCCCAGCTCCCGGGCCTTGGCCAGCAGCTCGAGGGTGATCGGCGCCACCACGCCGTCGGCGGCCTCGGCGTGAACCCAGATCGTTGCCATGCGCTCGCTCCTCTCAGATGACCTTGAGCTCTTCGAGGAAGCTCACGATCCGCAGGTGGGCCTCACCGTCGTCCTCGATGACCTCGCCGGCCTGACGGGCGGGGGCTGGTTCGATGGCGACGATCTCCTGGCCGGCGCCGGCCCAACCGACCGACGGGGCTTCGATCCCGAGGTCGGCGATCCCCAGCTGGTCCACCGGCTTGGACTTGGCGGCCATGATGCCCTTGAACGACGGGTAGCGGGGCTCGACCACCCCGGCCGTCACCGACACCACGCACGGCAGGGGGCAGGTGACCTCGTCGTAGCCGGCCTCGGTCTGACGCTTCACCTCGACCTCGCCACCACGCACCGCGACCTCTTTGGCGAAGGTCACCGACGGCAGCCCCAACAGCTCGGCGATCATCTCGGGAACGGTGCCGGTGTAGCCGTCGCTGGACTCGGTACCGGCGAGCACCAGATCCGGCTCGACCCGACCGATGGCCGCGGCCAGCACCTTCGACGTGCCCAGGGCGTCGGAGCCGGGGAGGGCATCGTCGCTGATGAGGATGGCGCTGTCAGCGCCCATGGCCAGCGCGGTCCGGAGCCCGTTGACCTCCCCGTTGGGGGCCATCGAGACCAGCACCACCTCACCGTCGCCGTCCACCAGCTGCAGCGCCATCTCGACGCCATAGGAGTCGGACTCGTCGAGGATCAGCTTCGTGTCCCGGACCAGGGTCTTGGTCTCGGGGTCGATCTTGCCCGGGTCCGCGGGATCGGGAATCTGTTTGACGCAGACGGCGACCTTCATGGCTTCCTCTTCTCCCTGGACGCTCCAACGCGGGGACCCGTGACCGATGGGGGGGGGTGGGGTGCCGGGCGCACCCGCCGGGCAAATCTAGCCGGGCCACGGCAGGATGGGCCTCGTCGGGGCGGACGCGCAAGTCGACCACGGGCCGACCCCACCCGTACCATGGAGGTTGCCCGTGAAGATCCTGCTGGTGGTCAACCCGTCTGCTTCCTCCGTGACCCCCCGCACCCAGGTGGTCATCCAGAAGGCGCTGTCCGCTGATCACGACGTGGTGCTGGCGCCCACCAACCGCCGGGGCCATGCCGCCCGGCTCTCCCAGGACGCGGCCACCAAGAACCTCGATCTCGTTGTGGTCCTCGGCGGCGACGGCACCCTGAACGAGGCGGCCAACGGCCTGGCGGGGACGGACACCGCGCTGGCCGCCCTGCCGGGGGGCTCGACCAATGTGTTCTCCCGCACCCTCGGACTCCCCGACGACGCGGTGGAGGCCACCAGCGTCCTGCTCGAGGCCATCGACCGGGGAGCAGTGGAGCCCGTGGGCCTGGGGTCCGTCAACGGCCGATACTTCCTGTTCCACGCGGGCCTCGGCTTCGACGCCGCGGTCGTCGCCGAGGTGGAGAAGCGGGGCCAGCTGAAGCGGTACGCCAGCCACCCGCTGTTCGTGTACGCAGCCGTCGACACGTGGATGCGGCACTACGACCGCCGCCGACCGGCATTCGCGGTCCGGTTCGCGGACGGCTCGACGGTGTCCGACGGCAAGTTCGCCGTCTGCTTGAACACCAACCCGTACACGTACCTGGGCAGCCGGCCCCTCGACCTGGCCCCCGAGGCCACCCTCGATCGGGGCCTGGTGCTGATCACGTTCCGCACCCTGCGTCTGTCCAAGATCACCCGGCTGGCGGTCGGCGCGCTGCGCTCCAGCGGCAGCCTTCGCCAGGCGCGGGGGGTCGACTACCGGACCGACCTGGCCGAATTCTGGCTCACGGGGCACCGCCCCTTCCCCTACCAGGTCGACGGCGACTACCTGGGCGAGGTGTCGAGCCTGCACTTCCGCCACGAACCCGGGGTGCTGCGCCTGGTGGTGCCCGACCCCGCGATCCTGGGTCGCCAGGCCACACTGACCACGTGACCCCCCGCCTGGCAGCTGCGTGCGTCGCGGCCGCGCTCGTGGCCGCGAGCTGCTCGGTGAGCCCGACGGTCGAGGTGATCGAGCAGCCGGCCGCTCCGAGCCCGACCGCCGTCGCCGTCGAGGCCACCCCGACCACGCCCGAGGTTGCGCCGACCGCACCCGACGAGGCAGCCGGACCCGATGAGCCCCAGCTGGCCGACGCCGCCGCAGGTGCGCCCGGCATCGGCGACCCGTACTACCCCACGCTCGGCAACGGCGGCTACGACGTCGAGCGCTACACGCTCGATCTCACCTGGGACCCCGGGAATCAGACGCTGGACGGCACGGTCACGATCGACGCCACGGCCACCCACGACCTGGCGGCGTTCAACCTCGACCTGGCCGGCATGGAGGTGCGCAGGGTCACCATCGACGGGATCGAGGCGTCGAGCGGCCATGAGGGAGCGGAGCTGACCGTGACCCTCCCCGAGCCCGTGGCTACGGGCTCGCCGTTCGTCGCAGAGATCACGTACAACGGCCAGCCCGGGCCCATCCCGGCGCCGACCGAGCTGGA
The DNA here is from genome assembly GCA_041611015.1 of Acidimicrobiales bacterium. Taxonomy (GTDB): domain Bacteria; phylum Actinomycetota; class Acidimicrobiia; order Acidimicrobiales; family UBA8592; genus JBFINV01. The sequence continues at coordinate 12,510 of JBFINV010000006.1, forward strand.
CATCGGCGGCTGGTACGTCGAGAACGACGTGGCCTTCGTGGTCGGCGAACCCGCCGGAAGCTACGCTTGGCACCCGGTCAACGACCACCCCCTCGACAAGGCCCGCTACCGGATCGAGATCACCGCCCCCAACGGGACCGAGGTGGCCTCGGCCGGCCTGCTGCAGGAGGTCGTCGACGAGGGCGACGGCACCAGCACCTGGATCTACGAGCCGCGCGACCCCATGGCCCCCTACCTGCTGCCGCTGGCGATCGGGGACCTGGTGTTGGTCGACGAGGCGCCGGCCTCGGGGATACCCATCCGAAACGCCGCGGCCGAGAGCCTGGCCGACCGGCTGAGCGCATTCGACCGCACCGGCGAGATGATGGAGATCTTCACCGAGCTGTTCGGGCCATACCCCTTCGAGGCCTACGGCGTCCTGGTGGTGGACGCCACCCTGGGCCTGGCGCTGGAGCAGCAGACCATGTCGATCTTCGGCCAGGACTTCCTCGCTGCGGGCCGGAACATCGACGACGTGGTGGCCCACGAGCTGGCGCACCAGTGGTTCGGGAACCACGTGTCGTTGTCGGAATGGGACGACATCTGGTTGAACGAAGGCTTCGCGACCTACGCCCAGCACCTCTTCTTCGAGGCTGCTGACCCCACCTACGACATCGACGAGGCAATGGGCCAGCTGGCCCGGCTGTCGCCCTCGGTGCTGTCGGAGCCGCTGCTGGGGGACCCGGGCCCGGACCGGCTTTTCGCCCCCGCCGTGTACTTCCGGGGAGCGCTGACCGTCCACGCGCTGCGGCGCACGCTGGGCGACGACGCCTTCTTCGAGACCTTGCGGACCTACCTGGACCGCTTCGGCGGCGGGAACGCCACCACCGAGGACTTCCGGGCCGTGGCCGAGGAGGTCAGCGGGCAGGACCTCGGCGGGTTCTTCACCGCCTGGCTCCTCGAACCCGAGCTCCCGCCGATCCCCGACGGCTGAGCCGCTCCGTCCTAGCCCGAATCTGTGGCGGATCGTGCAGTTTTCTGCGCTCTCGGGCACAGATTTGGGATCAGGCGGCGTCGACGATGCTGCGGGCCAGGTCGGGCCGGTCGGTGATGAGGCCGTCCACCTCCATCGAGATCAGCTCCCGCATGCGGTCCGGGTCGTTCACGGTCCAGGGGTAGACCGTGAGCCCGGCCTCGTGGGCCAGGCGCACGAAGCGGCGGTCCACCGTGCCGTCATGGGGGACGATGACCTGCATGCCCGCGTCGACCACGTGCTCGAGGAGCATGCGGACCTGCAGCACGTCGAACCCGGTGACCAAGCCGACCGGTATGTCGGGGTCGACGGCTTGGATGCGCTTCACGGTGTCGAAGTTGAACGAGGTGATCAACAGCTCGTGGGGCTCCCGGTAGGCGAGGGCCAGGCCCACCACCGCGTCGGAGATCTGGTGCTCGGCGTCGTAGTCGGGGTCGTCGGGCTCGTTCTTGATCTCGATGTTCACCTTGGCGCCGTCGCAGGCCTCGAGGGCCTCGGCGAGGGTGGGCACCCAGTCGGGCAGATCGGCGTGGGGGTGCTCGACGAGGAACCGCCCGTCGGGCAGGTGCGCGTCGTGGCAGATGATGAGGACGTCGTCGGCAGTTCGGCGCACGTCGAGCTCGATCCAGTCCGCGCCCATCTCGACAGCCAGGCGGAAGGCATCGACGGTGTTCTGCGGGCGGGCCGCAGACGCGCCCCGGTGGGCGATGACCAGCGTCATGCGCTCGCGGAGGCCGTTCGCAACGACCATTGCCCAAACATCAACAACACAAACAACATCCACCCCTTGTCACACACGGCCCTCAGAGACTATGGTCTGACCGGTCCGAATGACCCAGCTTCGCACGCTGGGGCCATTGGCACCCAGAGGGAGGGGTACACGTGGTGAGTCAGGCCTTGCCGTTCGCGAACGCGATCACCCAGTGGCGATCGGTCGCCTTGTGCCGGGACACCGATCCCGACCTGTTCTTCCCCGTGGGTACCACCGGCGCAGCCCTCGACCAGATCGCAGCCGCCAAGGCCGTCTGCATGCAGTGCGACGCCCGGGAACCCTGCCTCCAGTTCGCCCTCGACTCCAACCAGGACTCGGGCGTGTGGGGCGGCCTCTCCGAAGAGGAGCGGCGCCAGATCCGTCGCGAGCGCAACGCCCGGCGCACCCTGGCCCACAGCTGATCGGCGAGCCCGGGCCGGGCTCGGCGCCGATCGGGCTCAGCGCCCGGGGCGGGGCACCCGGACGCACACCCTGGTCCCACCGCGGGGAGCCGCACCCACGGTGATGCTCCCGCGCAGATCGTTCTCCACCAGGCTGCGGACGATCGTGAGCCCGAGCCCGGCGTCGGCCTCGAGGTCGAACCCGTCGGCCACTCCGGCGCCGTTGTCCGTCACGCTCACGTCGAGGCAGTCGGAGTCCGACGCGAGCTCGATGGCCACCGAGGCCCCCTGGCGCTGCTCGCCGGGAAAGCCGTGTTCGACCGCGTTCTGCATCAGCTCCGACAGCACCACGGCCAACGTGGTGGCGGTGTCGGTCGGGAGGTGGCCGGCGTCACCAGAGACCGTGAACCGCAGCGGCAGCTCGTCGGTGCTGAAGCCCTCCTCCACGAGCCGCACCAGCGGTCGCATGATCTCCTCGAAGGGAACGTCGTCGGCGACTTCCCGGCTGAGGATCTCGTGCACCACCGCGATCGACCGGATGCGCCGCACCGACTCCTCGATCGCCTCCCGGGCCTCGTCGGCCACCAGGCGTCGCCCCTGCAGCCGCAGCAGCGACGAGATGGTCTGCAGGTTGTTCTTGACCCGGTGGTGGACCTCGGCGATGGTGGCGTCCTTCGACACCAGCAGTCGGTCGCGGCGGCGCAGCTCGCTGATGTCGCGCATCAGCACCACGGCCCCGGTGAGCTCACCCGCGGCCACGAGGGGCACACAGCGCAGGACCACGGTCTGGTCGCCCCGGGCGATCTCTTCGGTCTGGGGCTGCAGGTCCGCGAACGCCTCCCGGACCGCCCGGTTCCGGATTCCCGCGGCCGAGAGGCGCTGACCCTCCACCTGGCGCACGCCGAGCCGGCTCAGCACCGAGACCGCGTTCGGCGACGCGAACCGGACCCGAGCCGATGCGTCGACCAACAACAAGCCGTCGCTCACGCGCGGCGACTCCTCGGCCTCGGTCTCGTCACCTGCGAACGGGTACACGCCGTCGGCGATCATTTGTGCCAAGCGGCGGAACGTGAAGAAGTAGTTCATCTCGAGCTCGCCGGGGGCCCGCTGCTCGTCGGGTGAGAAGTCCCGAGTCAGCACGGCGAGGACCTCGCCGCCACAGCCCACCGGCACGGTGAGGGTGCGGATCCGAGGTGCCGCAGGCTGGAGGATGAGGCCGCCGTCGACGATGGCCCCGGTGCAACGGGCCTGATCGAGGAACGGGCGCTCACCGGGGCCCACCTTCGAGCCCACCACGTCGGTGCGGTAGATCGACCGGCTGGTGGTCGGGCGCACGTGCCCCGCCACCACGTACTCGCTGGTCTCGGCGTCGTCGAGGGGCACCCACAGCAACAGGTCCGCGAAGCTGATGTCGGCCAGGGGAGCCCAGGTGCGCATCAGGCGCTGCAGGTGCTCCTGGTGGGGGCGGGCCATCGTGACCCCGAGCTCGGCGATACTGGCCACCGCTCCGTTGTATCAGGAGCGCTCGCTCCCCGACCCCGCGGCCAACCCCGGGAGCCTAGGCCCGCAGGTGGTCGCCGATCTCGGCGAGGCCCTCCACGTTCACGATGTCGCCGGCGAGGAACGGCAGCGAGGCCATCATCGGGGGCTCGTGTTGCATCTCGTGGCGGAGCTCCTGTTGGCGCGCGGCCGCCACCCCGTACGACAGAAAGCTCTCGCTGATCTCCCGGAGCACGCCCTCGACCAGTACCGGATCACCGTCCACCTTCAGGTTCGTTGCCAGCTTCGGGGCTCGCCGTCCGAGCTTGCGAGCTGCGGCCGCGGCGGTCTTGTTGGTGAACCACGAGGGCAGCACCCGGTTGAGCACGACCGCCCCCAGGCTCAGGCGCCGTGCGGCGAGGGCGTCGATGAAGTAGTCGCACTCGTTCATCGACGACGCATCGAGGGTGCTGACGACCACGAAGCTGGTCCGCCGATCCTGCAGGGTCCGCTGGACCTCCTCGGCCCGGCTCACGAAGCCCGGGTACATGGTCTGGAACAGCAGGAAGAAGTCGGCGATGTCCCGGAGGAACTGCTGGCCCAGGACCCGGTCGGCGATGTTGTAGAACGGTCGGGTCGCGGAGGTGAACAGGCGGGAGCGGTACGGCACGGTCAGCCAGCGCAGCAGCCGACTCCCGAAGAACTCCGCCATCCTCTCGGGGGCGTCGAGGAAGTCGACGGCGCTGCGCGATGGCGGGGTGTCCACGATGATCAGGTCGTAGCGGCCCGACGCATGGATCTCGTACAACCGCTCCATGGCGATGTAGTCGTGGCTCTGGACGAACTTGGCGGTGACGTTCGCGTAGAGGCTGTTGCCCAAGATGGCGTCGCGGGTCTGGGCATCGGGCGCGTGCAGGCGAATCAGGTCGTCCCAGGACTGCTTGGTGTCGAGCTGGGCCACCCACAGCTCCCCCCGGGGCGTGGCCCCGGCCTCGGCCAGCACCTCGGCGGGGATCTGCACCTCGGCGTTGCCGAGGGCCTCGAGCCCGAGGGCGGTGGCCAGACGGCGGGCCGGGTCGACGGTGAGCACGAGAACCCGACCGCCCACGTGGACTGCGGCCACCAACCCCGCAGCTGCGGCCACGGTGGTCTTGCCCACCCCGCCGGGGCCACAGACCACGATCACCTCCTTGGCCGCGAGGAGCTGCTCGATGCTCTCGCTCACCGCTCGTCCTCGACAGCAGGGCCGCTCACAGCTCGTCCTCGATGGCGTCGGCGATCATCCGGGTGGCCCGGATCCCCTGGGCCCGGGTGAACATCTCGGGCACGTACATCATCGGCGTGTCCGGCGGCAGCTCGCCGCGGAGGCGGGCGATGTGGGAGGTGCGGGAGCGACGCAGCCGGACGGCCAGGTCGGCGCCGGCCAGGACGTGGCGCACCGGGTTGCCCACCTCGTCGCGCAGCCGCTTTGCCGGCCCATCGTCCAGGAGCTGGCGGAACACCTTCTCCTCCCGGGTGCCGAACAGCTCGGGTAGGACCCGGTTGACCACCACGGCGGCCAGATCGACATCGGTCTCGGCCTCGAGGCGACCGGACAGCTCGATGGTCTCGGTGACCGGCATCTCCTCGGGCACGGCCACGATCACGGTCCCGGTCACGGCCGGGTCTCGCAGCAGGTCGACGATCCAGCGGGTCTGGTCCCGGACCAGACCCACCCGGACCAGGTCGTGGATGGCGCTGGGCGAGGCCAGCTGGCCGACCACGTGCCCCGTCGCCGGGGCGTCCACCACCACCAGGTCGTAGTGGTCTTCGCGCACCTCGTAGGTCAGCTTGCCGACCACCAGGATCTCCCGCACCCCGGGCGCCGCCGAGGCCACGAAGTCGAACGAGCGAGCGAGGGGTCCGAGCCGGGTGACCAGCGGCAACCGGACGTTGAGGCGCAGGTACTCCTTCAGCGACTCCTCGGTGCTCATCGCCATGGCCCGCAGGTTGGGGGCCAGCTCGTGGCCCTCGAAGTCGAGCGGACCGGCTTCGAAGGCCGCAGCCACGTCGCCCTTGGCGTCGACATCGCACAGCAGGGTCCGCTTGCCCCGGCTGCTGGCGAGCAGGGCCAGCCCCGCGGCGATGCTGGTCTTGCCGACCCCGCCCTTGCCCGTGACGAAGAGCAACCGACGATCGAGCAGGCTCATGGTGTGGCGCCCGGCGCCAGGGGCCCGGGGTCGATCAGCGGGCGGACGAGCAGGCGCATGTCGCCCGGGGCAGGATCAGGGTTCAGGCGCCGAAGCCGATGCGAGGGCCGCCCGAGGACGGGCCCAGGTCGACGTATGCGATCCGGGCGGCGGGGATACCCACCTGGCGGCCATGGCGGTCGTTCAGCCACAGGATGGTGTCGCCCGCGGCCACGGCGGCCTCGATCTCGGTGCGCACCACGTCGGCGTCGGTGTCCTCGGCCATCTCGACCTCGAGCTCTTTGGGGGTGTCGCTCACACCGATTCGGACGTTCATCTCATCTCCTGGTGGACGGGTCGGGGGTGGCAGCGTCGGGGGCCGAGACGGTCACAGCCGCTTCAGTTCGGAGTTGTGGTGCAGGGTCGGACAGGGGTGGCAAGGTCGGGGCCGAGACGGTCACAGCAGCTTCAGCTCGGGGTTGTAGCGCCGGGTCGGGGCCAGCTCGACGTCGATGGTCTCGGCCATCGCCGCGAAGACCTGCCCGGCCTCGCTGTCGGGGTCGGTGGCCACCAGGGGCTTGCCCGCGTCGGCGCCCTCCCGCAGCGCGGGGGTGAGGGGGACGGTGCCGATCAGGGGCACCTCGAGCCGGTCGGCCAGCTCCTGGCCCCCGCCCGCGCCGAAGAGGTAGTAGCGCCTGCCGTCGTCGCCGGTGAACCAGCTCATGTTCTCGATGACGCCCTTGACCTCCAGATGCACGGTCTGGGACATGAACGCGGCCCGCTGGGCCACCCGCTGGGCCGCGGGCTGGGGGGTGGTGACCACGTAGACCTCGGCCCGGGGCAGGAACTGGGCCAGCGAGAGCGAGATGTCGCCGGTTCCCGGCGGCAGGTCGACGAGCAAGAAGTCGGGCTCGTCCCAGTACACGTCGGTGAGGAACTGCTCGAGGGCCTTGTGCAGCATGGGGCCCCGCCAGATGACCGGCTGGTCCTCCCGGGCGAAGAAGCCCATGGAGATGGCGCGGACCCCGTGCACCTCCGGCGGGATCAGCATGTCGTCGATCACCACCGGGGCCCGGTCGATGCCCAGCATGCGCGGGATCGAGAACCCCCACACGTCGGCGTCGATGATCGCCGTGCGTTGACCCCGGTTGGCCAGTGCGATCGCCAGGTTGGCGGTGACGGAGGACTTGCCCACACCGCCCTTGCCCGAGGCGATCAGCAGCACCCTGGTCCGACACGCCGGGTCGGCGAAGGGGATGGCCCGCCCCTCGGCGTGCCCGTGGGCGGGCTGGGAACCGGC
>JBFINV010000007.1:0-18819 GCA_041611015.1 Acidimicrobiales bacterium
CGGCAGCTGGGGACGAGCTCGGCGAACGATGCTCCGAAACGAGCGCACGCCTCGGCGATCACCGCACCCACGGTGTCGCCGTCGATCTCGACCCTCGGTGTGGCGGCAGCCTCACGGATGGAGGCGAAGAGGCGCAACGTAGCCACGACCCGAGGGTACCGTCGTCGGCTGTGAGCCGGCTTCTGATCGTTCGTCACGGCCAGTCGGAGTGGAACGCCGAGGGACGCTGGCAGGGCCGGGCCGACCCGCCCCTCACCGATCTGGGCCGGCGCCAGGCCCAGCATGCTGCCGCCCGGGTACCTGACTACGACCTGCTGGCCGCGTCGACCCTGCAGCGGGCCGTCGACACCGCCCGGACGATCGCCGCGGTGCGAGGCACCGACGGCATCCACCTGGACGAACGGTTGGTGGAGCGGGACGTGGGGCCGTTCTCCGGCCTCACCCGGGCCCAGATCGACGAGCGATACCCGGAGTTCCGGGCCCGAGGGGTCCATCCGCCCGGCTGGGAGCCCGAGGAGGAGATGGCGGCCCGGGTCACCGCGGCAGTCCATTCGCTCGCCGACATGGCGCCGGGCGGGCTCATCGTCGCCGTCACCCACGGCGGGGTGATCTACCTCCTCGAGCGCCTCTTCGACCTGCCGCACGAGCGGATCCCGAACCTGGGCGGGCGCTGGGTCACGGTGCACGACGGCGTCTTCTCGCTGGGCCCCCGCGTGCATCTCCTCGACACCCAGGAGGAGACCACTCCCCAACAGCTGTAGGCGACCCCAGCCGGTCGCGACCCGGGTCGGTCGACCCACGCAGAGCCTGCAGCCGGGCCGGTACCGTTGAGGACGTGACCGCGGTCGAGAGCCACCGGCCGGAGCGGGCCACCGAGCTCGGCACCAAGACCGACATCGGACGCGCCTTTCTCCGCTACAGCTCGCCCCGCATCGTGACCACCGCGGCCGCGATGGGGGTTCTGGCCCGGCTGGCGCTCGGCAACTGGTCGCTCGGCGACGCCCTGGTGCTCGGGGCCACGGTGCTCCTCACCGGCGTGGTCGAGTGGGTCATCCACCTCTTCTTGCTGCACGCCCCCGCCGACGCCTGGACCACCCGCCACCTCGGCACCGGGATCAACCACCGCAAGCACCACCTCGACCCGCCGGAGCTGCAGTGGCTGCTGCTCGGCGGGATCGACGCTGCGGTGTTCGTGATCCTCATCGCCGGGTTCACCGCCGCCTGGTCACTGCCGCTGCTCTGGCTCACCGGCCAGCCCCTGGCGCTGCCCTACCTCAGCGCGCTGGCGCTGGCCTGGCTCGGCCTGGCCCACTACGAGTGGACCCACCTGCTGGTGCACACTCGGTACCGGCCCCGCTCCCGCTACTACGCCCGGCTGGCGCGCAACCACCGGCTCCACCACTTCCGCAACGAGCGCTACTGGCTGGGCATCACCTCCAACCTGGGCGATCGTCTGCTGCGGAGCTACCCCCGGGACAAGACCGACGTGCCCCTCTCGGAGACCGCCCGCACCCTGGACCAGCCCCGCTCGTAGAATCTCCTCCGCCCCTGTAGCCAAGCCTGGTCAAGGCAGCGGACTTTTAATCCGAAGATCGTGGGTTCGAATCCCACCAGGGGCACGAGCTGCCAGCCGTGAGCCTCAGCGCAGCTCGGTGAGCCTGGTGGTGTCGTCGCGAGGCAGCGAGGGCTGGGCCACTGCGGTCACGGTGAGGTCCACGAGCTCGAGCGCGCCACCCACGTTGGTCAAGAAGGCGGTGTCGGCAGCATCGGCGCCGGTGGCGATCCGGACCATCGACTGGCGCGGCGCCAGGCAGGTCGGGTCCACCACGTGCCACACGCCGTCGAGGCAGGCCTCGGTCACCGCGTGGAAATCCATCGGGTCGAGACCGGGCGCGTACACCGACACCACCCGGGCCGAGATGTCGTTGGCCCGCAGCAGGGCTGCAGTCAGGTGCGCGAAGTCCCGGCACACACCCCTGCGGGCCAACAGGGTCGCCACCGCGCCGTCGATCGGGCGTGACGAGCCGGGAACGTAGTCGATGTTCTCGCCGACCCAGCTGGAGATGCCGGCGACGAGGTCCGCTCCTTTCAAGCCGGCGAACTCGCTGCGGGCCAGCGGGCCGAGCCGATCGGACTCGCAGTAGCGACTCGGCCGGATGTACTCGAACCACTCGAGATCGCTCGCCACCGCCGGAGCCACGCTGTCGACCACCGCTGCCTGGTAGCTCAGCACCAGCCGTCCCGGGCCGACACCGCGCAGCAGGTGCAGCCGTCCACGGTGCGGCGCGTCGACCGCAGTCACCTCGAGGTCGCTGCCGTCGAGCGTGGCCCGCAGCTCCTCGTGCTCCCGATCGTGACCGCCGGCGACGGCGATGGCCAGCATGGCGGACTCCGGCTGGCTCAGCTCGGCCTCGATGTGAGCGGAGACGTCTCGTCGCAGCTCGGCGCGCTGGACTGCTTCGGCACTCATGGCTCCCGAGTTTGCCGCGCGAACCGACGAGGTGCTCCACGACGCCGATCCTGGCCCTGGCCGAGGTTCGCGGTAGCGTGCGGCCCGTGGCTCCAGCCGAGGGGGATCGGGACGGCCTGGCCGGCAAGGTGGTCGTGGTCACCGGTGCGTCCCGCGGGATCGGCTTCGAGGTGGCGCGGCGGTTCGCCGAGCTGGGTGCCAGCGTGGGCTTGGTGGCCCGAGACCACACCGCGCTGGAGGCCGCCGCCGGGAGCCTGCACGATGCCACCACCCACATCGCGGTGGCCGACGTGGCGTCGGCGTCCCAAGTGCGCACCGCGTTCGCGAGCATCGACGACGCGCTGGGGCCGATCGAAATCCTGGTGAACAACGCAGGCCACGGTCATCGGGCCGCGGTGATCGACACCGACATCGAGGACTTCCGCCGGACGATCGAGGTGAACTACCTGGGGACGGTCCACGCCACGGCCCAGGTTCTTGGAGGCATGTTGCGGAGGGGCGAGGGCCACATCGTCAACCTGGCGTCCATCGCCGGCCGCATCGGCGCACCGTTCGAGGCGGCCTACTCCGCCAGCAAGTTCGCCGTCGTGGGCTACACGGAGGCCTTGGCCGTCGAGCTCGCCGGCACCGGGGTCAGTGTCTCGCTCGTGCACCCCGGCCCGGTCGCCACCGACTTCGCCGGTGGCCCGTCGGCGAGGAAGCGGCCCAAGCCGCTCCCTCCCGACGAGGTGGCCGCGGCCGTGATCGCGGCGGTCCGGGACGAGCGTGACGAGCAGTACCTGCCCCGCTGGCTGCGCGCCGCCCACGCCGTCAGGGTGCTGGTCCCGCCCTGGTATCGCCGGGCCATCCGGCGCCGTTTCGCCGCCGAGCGTCAGGCCCTCCACGACCGCTTCGAGTAGCCCGAGCGTCGGATCGAGAATCCCGATGGCAGGCAGGCGTAGCGGAGGCTACGATCGACCCGAGGCCATCCAGGCGGAGGGCGAAAGCGAGCGGGGAGGTCCTGTGATGAAGCGCGTGGTCATGTCGTTGGTGGTGGTGGCTCTGTTCCTGGGGGTGGTCGGCCTGCCTGGTGCGGGGGCAGCGAAACCCGACGAGTTCCCGTTCGACTTCGCAGCCGGGCCCTACCCGTGGGAGGACCTCAGTGGCGCCGAGATCGCCTGCAAGGACGGCGCTCGCTCATTCGATGCAGACCCTGACTTCATCGTCTTGCACCAGATCATGGGCGAGGGACTACACAGGCACTTCGCGACCAAGGGCGGCAACGTCATCAAGCATCAGACCGCAGTCGGCGGGACCGACTATCTCATCAACTCCGAGACGGGCGAGGCCATCTCCGGAAGGTTCCACGTCACCGACATGGAGCGAACCACGCCGGACGAGCAGCCGTTGTCGGAGCTCGCCATCCACGGCTTGCACTGGCATCTGGTGGTGCCGGGCCACGGGACGGTCTTCCTCGAGGCCGGAACGTTGACGTTCGACTTCTCACTGCTGCCGGACGACCCGTTCGTGTCGTTCAACGGGCGGAGCGATGTCGGAGCGTTCGCATTCGACGGGGTGTGCGCCGCTCTCTCCTGAGCTCGACCGGGTGAGTGGGCTCCCATCTCGGTGGGAGTCCACTCTGCCGATGGACACGCCGAGGGCTTTGGAGCATGGTTGATCCGTGGGAACGGCCACGCCGGGCGCGGCGCCCGAGGTCGACTGGGGGGAGCCTCGAGGCGAGCGGTACACCATCGCCGAGGTGGTCGCCCGCACCGACGTCCCGTCGAGCACCATCCACCACTACCGCCGAGCCGGCCTGATACCCGAGCCCGAGCGGATCTCGACCAACCGCTTCGCCTACGACGATCGGCACCTGACCGCGCTGGGGCTGGTGCGCGCCCTGCGTCGTGAGGGCCGGGCCCTCGACGAGATCCGCCGAGCCCTGCCGGCGCTGTGGTGTGCCGATGCCGGCCTCCTCGACGGGGCGATCGACGCCTACGTGCAGGCCGGCCCGGGCGACACCACCCGCAGCCGCCTGGTGGACGCGGCCATCGACGCCTTCGCGGTGGAGGGCTACCAGGCGGTCAGCATCGAGGGTCTGTGCGCCAGGGCCGGGGTGGCGAAGGGGACCTTCTACCGCCACTTCGCCGGCAAGGACGAGCTGTTCCTGACCGCGGCCACCGAGGTGGTCGAGCGGGCCATCGCTGCGTTCACCCACGACATCGAGGCCGGCGCCGGTGACGAGCACGCGGCGCTGTTCGCCCGCCACCTCCGCCACGGCCTCCCGGTCCTGCTGGAGCTGGCAAAGCGCTCGGTACAGGACTCGGGGGAGATGGTCCAGGCCGCAGCCAAGCTCTTCGCCGGGCTGGCGGGCCGCCTGGGCCAGGCCACCGGCAACACCGAGGACCCGGCCCAGGCCGGCGGGTTCGTGATCGTGCTGGCGGTGGTCGAGATCTTCGCCGAGCTGGTGGAGCACGAGCTCTGAGAACCCTTTGACAAACGGTGCCCGGCGCGCATACAACGAGGTGACCAACCCGTCTCGTTCTTTGTTCGTGGGGGGTCATGCCGGGGACCCAGGAGCTACCCGTTCGGGCGCCGATGCCGCCAGGACTGCCCGGGACGAGCGCGGTCGACACCCAGGCCTCCCAGGAAAACTTTCCCGTGGCATTGCGCGTGCTCCCCGACGCCGTCCGCCATGACCTGCGGGCCGTCTACGGCTTCGCGCGGCTGACCGACGACATCGGCGACGCCTACCCCGGCGATCGGCTGGCCGCGCTCGACTGGCTCGAGCAGGACCTGCGTGCCGCACCGGCGGGCTGGCCGCCATCGACGCCATCGAGGCCGTGGACCATGACGTGCTCGGGCATCGCTGCCGGCCCACCCGCCGGCGGGTGGCCCGCCATGCCGCCGGTCTGCTCCTGCGCCGGAGGGCCGTCCCATGAAAGTCGAGGACGCCTACCGGCGCTGCGACGAGATCACCCGCACCGAGGCCAAGAACTTCTCCCACGGCATCCGCCTGCTCCCGGGGCCCAAACGCGACGCCATGTCCGCCCTGTACGCGTACGCCCGCCGGATCGACGACATCGCCGACAGCGACCTGGCGGTGGACGACAAGCTCGACGGCCTGGACCGGGTCGACGCCGAGGTCGCGGCCATGGCCGGGGGCGTGCTCCCCGACGCCCAGGACCCGGTGCTGGTCGGGGTCCACCACGCCGCCCAACGGTTCGGGATCCCGGTCACGGCGTTCTCGGAGATCGCCGAGGGCTGCCGGCGTGACGCCACCGGGGTCGGCTACGCGACGGTCGCGGACACCGTGGAGTACTGCCGGCTGGTGGCCGGTTCGGTGGGCCGACTCTCGCTCGGCGTCTTCGGCTCCGACGACCCCGCCGCAACCGGGCTGGCCGACGACCTGGGCGTGGCCCTCCAGCTCACCAACATCCTGCGCGACATCGTCGAGGACCGCGAGCAGATGGGCCGGGTGTACCTCCCCAAGGAGGACATCGACCGCTTCGGCTGCGAGCACGACCTGACCGGCCCGCCCGAGGCCATGCACCAGCTGATCCAGCACTACGTCGACACCGCCGAGGGCTACTACGAGGAGGGCCTCGAACTGCTGGGCCTGCTGGACCGGCGCAGTCGGGCCTGCGTGGCCGCCATGGCCGGCATCTACCGGCGGCTGCTGGCTCGGATCGCGGCCGATCCCGCCACGGTTCTCCGGGGCCGGGTGTCGTTGTCCACCGGCGAGAAGCTGCGGGTCGCAGCCCGCAGCCTGGCAGGGATGAAGCCATGAGCCGGCAACGTGTGATCGTGGTGGGCGGCGGGCTGGCGGGCCTGGCCGCAGCGGTGCGGGCTGCGGACGGCGGCGCCCAGGTGGAGCTCTACGAGCGGGGTCCCCGGCTCGGGGGCGCCACCTGGTCGTTCCGCCACGACGGGCTGACCTACGACAACGGCCAGCACGTGTTCATGCGCTGCTGCACCGAATACCGGGCATTCCTCGATCGCATCGGCTCGGGCGCGAAGGTGAGGCTGCAGCCGCGGATGGATGTGCCGGTGCTCCGACCGGGCGGAGCGGAGCACCGGCTTCGGCGGGTGGCGCTCCCGGCGCCGCTGCACCTGCTGCCGGCCCTGGCTCGCTACGGGCACCTGAGCCCGGGCCGGCGGCTGGGTATGGTCCGCACCGCGCTGGCGCTACGGCGGCTACAGCTCGACGACCCCGGGCTCGACGAGGTCACCTTCGCCCAGTGGCTCGCCGACCACGGCGGCGGCCCGGCCTCCGCCGAGGCCCTCTGGGACCTGGTGTGCCTGCCCACCGTGAACCTGCGCGCCGACCAGGCCTCCCTGGCTCTGGCCGCCAAGGTCTTCCGCACCGGCCTGCTCGACGCCGCCGACGCCGGCGACATCGGCTGGGCGGGGGTCCCCCTGCAGGAACTGCACGCTGACGCCGCTGCTCGCACCCTCGACCACCTCGGCGCCGAGGTGCACACCCGGGCCCACGTCACTGCGGTCGAGGGCGACCAGGACGGGCCCTGGGTGATGGTCGACGGCGAGCGCCGGCACGCCGACGCGGTCGTCGTCGCCGTGCCCCACGACGCCGTGTCGGACCTGTTGCCGGCGGGCAGCTTCGACGGCCTGCGGGACGTGGACCGGCTCGGCCGCTCCCCAATCGTGAACGTCCACCTGCTCTACGACCGGCCGATCCTGGACGAGCCCTTCATCGCCGGGATCGGCACCCCGGTGCAGTTCGTGTTCGACCGCACCGCGCCGTCGGGGGCCCCGCCCGGTCACCAGTGCCTCGCCATCTCGCTCTCCGCGGCCGACGAGTATCTGCCCTGGTCCAAGCGCGAGCTGGTCGACCACTTCGCCGAGGCTCTCGCCCGACTCCTCCCGGCCGCAGCGGACGCCAGGCTGGTGTCGTCGATGGTCACCCGGGAGGTGGCCGCGACGTTCCGGGGCACCCCCGGCACCGCGGCGCTGCGCCCCGGACCCCGCACGCACGTGCCGGGCGTCCTGCTCGCCGGCGCATGGACCGACACCGGCTGGCCGGCGACCATGGAGGGAGCGGTGCGCAGCGGCAACCGGGCCGCGGCCGAGACGGCTGCCGACCAGCGGGCCGGCCAGCCGACGACGACGGGAGCCGCGGCATGACCCGGCCAGCCGTGCTCGCTCGCGCCGGCGAGATCGTCCAGCCCGCCCTGCGCAAGGCGGTCGCCTCGCTCGACCCCGAGCTGCGGACGCCCGCCGAGTACCACTTCGGCTGGGTGGAGCCCGACGGGACCCCGGTCAGCGGCGGCAGCGGCAAGGGGGTCCGCCCCGCCCTGGCCGTCCTCGGCGCCGAGGCGGTGGGAGGGACGGCCCAGGACGCGGTGCCGGGAGCGGTGGCTCTCGAGCTGATCCACAACTTCTCGTTGATCCACGACGACATCATGGACGGCGACCGGACCCGTCGGCACCGCCGGACGGTCTGGGACGTGTACGGCGTGGCCGATGCCATCGTGATCGGCGACGCCCTGCACACCCTGGCGTTCGAGGTGCTCCTCGAGGAGGCCGATCCCCTCCACATCGCCGCTGCTCGTCGGCTCGGGCTGGCCACCAGCGCCATGATCGCGGGCCAGGCCCAGGACTCCGCGCTCGACCGGCGTATGGACGTGGAGCTGGCGGACTGCCTGGAGATGGAGGCCAACAAGACCGGGGCTCTGCTGGCCCAGTCGGTGGCGATCGGCGCGATCCTGGGCGGTGCCGACGAGGAGACCGCTGGCTGCCTCGAGCGCTACGGCACCGAGCTGGGCATCTCGTTCCAGGCCGTCGACGACATCTTGGGCATCTGGGGCGACCCCGACGTGACCGGCAAGCCCGCGGGCAGCGACCTGCGGGAGCGCAAGAAGTCCATGCCGGTGGCGATGGCCCTCGAGGCCGGCGGGGCCCTGGCCGACCGGCTGGGCGCGGCCTTCGCCGACGAGCTCACCGATGCGGTCATCGACGAGCTGTCGGGCGAGCTCGAGCGGGCGGGCCTTCGCGAGCGGGTGGCGAGCCTGGCTCGGAGCCGGCTCGATGCGGCGGTGGCGGCCCTGGGCCAGTGCGACCTGGTGGCGGGACCCCGCGAGGAGCTCGCGGAGCTGGCCCGGTTCGTCGTGGAGCGAGAGTTCTGACGTGGTCGTGAGCCACACGCTCGTCGAGCCGGTGGGCATCGAGGCCGCCCGCCAGGCGCTCGACCGCGCCGTCGCCGCGCTGGGCGCGGCCCAGGACCCGGCCGGCTGGTGGAAGGGGGAGCTGGAGACCAACGTCACCATGGACGCCGAGGATCTGTTCCTTCGCGAGTTCGTCGGCGTCTCGGACCCCGCCATCACCGCGGCTGCGGCCAACTGGATCCGGGCGAACCAGCGCGACGACGGCACCTGGGCCAACTTCTTCGGCGGCCCGGCCGACCTGTCGACCACGGTGGAGGCGTACTGGGCCCTGCGCCTGGCCGGCGACCCGGCCGACGCCGAGCACATGCGCCGGGCCCGGACCTACATCGTCGACTCGGGTGGGTTGGAGCGCAGCCGGGTCTTCACTCGGATCTGGATGGCGCTGTTCGGGCTCTGGTCGTGGGACGAGCTGCCGGCGCTGCCGCCCGAGGTGATCCTGCTCCCACCACGAGTGCCCCTCAACATCTACGACTTCGCCTGCTGGGCCCGCCAGACCATCGTGCCCCTGACCGTCGTCGGCGCTCATCGCCCGGTGCGACCCATGGCGCTGACCCTCGACGAGCTGCGAACCGGCGCCCGGCGGGCCGAGCTCGACCCGCTCCCCCGAGGTTCCACCGGGAGACGGTTCCAGCGCCTCGACCGGGCCCTGCACCGCTACGAGCGCCACCCGCTCCGCCCACTGCGCAAGCTGGCCCTGCGCCGGGCCGAGCGCTGGATCATCCAGCGCCAGGAGGCCGACGGCAGCTGGGGCGGCATCCAGCCCCCGTGGGTGTACTCGATCATGGCCCTCGACCTGCTCGGCTACCGCCCCGATCACCCGGTGATGAAGGCGGCCTTCGACGGCCTGGACCGGTTCAGCATCTGGGAGCCGGACGGCCGGCTGCGCCGCCTCGAGGCCTGCCAGTCACCGGTCTGGGACACCGCCCTGGCCGTGGTGGCGCTCGTCGACGCCGGCGTGGACCCGACCGACGAGCACCTGGCCCGGGCCACCCGCTGGCTGCTCGACGAGGAGGTCACCGTGGCCGGTGACTGGCGGGTGCGGCGGCCGGAGCTGGCGCCGGGCGGGTGGGCCTTCGAGTTCGAGAACGACACCTACCCCGACATCGACGACACCGCCGAGGTGATCCTGGCCCTCGATCGGGTCCGAGCAAACGATCCGGCGCGGGTCGACGCGGCCATCGATCGGGCCGTGCGCTGGATGGACGGCATGCAGTCCCGCGGCGGTGGCTTCGGCGCGTTCGACGCCGACAACGACAGCCCGCTGCCGGCCCAGCTGCCGTTCTGCGACTTCGGCGAGGTGACCGATCCCCCGAGCGCCGACGTCACCGCCCACGTGGTCGAGGCCCTGGCCCATCTCCGGCGGGTGGCGCGGGACCGCGCCGTCGACCCGGACGTGCTGGAGCGGGCCCTGTGGTGGCTCTCCGACGAGCAGGAGGACGACGGGTCCTGGTTCGGTCGCTGGGGCGCCAACCACGTCTACGGCACCGGCGCCGCGGTACCCGCGCTGATCAGCGCGGGCGCCAGCACCGAGGACCACCGCATCGAGCGAGCCGTGGCCTGGCTGGAGGGATGCCAGAACGACGACGGCGGCTGGGGCGAGGACCTGCGCTCCTACGACGACCCCGCCTGGCGGGGCCGAGGGGCATCGACCCCCTCACAGACCGCCTGGGCCCTGCTCGCCCTGCTGGCGGCTCGGCGCCTGGGCGACGCCACCCGCCGGGGGGTGAGCTGGCTCGTGGAGAACCAGCGCGCCGACGGCTCCTGGGACGAGCCGTACTTCACCGGCACCGGCTTCCCCGGCGATTTCTACCTCAACTATCACCTCTATCGGCTGGTGTTCCCCGTCACCGCGCTGGGCCGGTACGTGCGAGCCCTCGACAGGAAGGAGTCGTGGCGCCATGGCTGAGCTCACGGTGCTGGCGCCGCTGCGAGCGGAAGCCGTCGCGGCGAGGCTGGGCGCCAGCTCGGCTCGGGTCGAGCCAACGGGCATGGGTGCGCAGCGCTCCCGCCGACGTGGCGCCGAGGTTGCCGCCGAGCTGCCCGACGGGGCCCCGGTGGCCGTGGTCGGCCTCTGCGGTGGTGTCGACGCCGGGAGCGTCCCCGGCGACGTGGTGGTGGCCAGCGAGGTCCGGGCCGCCGACGGAGCGATCCGGCGGACCCTGCCCGGCGCCGAGCTGCTGGCTGGCGAGCTGGGCCGCCAGGGCCTACGGGTCCGGTGCGGTCCGGTGGTCGGCGTGGACCGGATCGTGCGCGGTGGCGAGCGCCGGCGCCATGCGGCAACGGGGGCGCTGGCGGTCGACATGGAGTCACCCTGGCTGGCCGACGCGGTGCTGGCGGCCGGCACGCATCCCCTGGCCGTGGTCCGGGTGGTGTCGGACACTCCAGCCCGCGAGCTCCGGTCGCCCATGGCCGCGAGCCAGGCGCTGCGGGCCCTACGCCAGCTGACGGCGACCATGCCGGCGCTGGAGCGCTGGGCCGGCGCCGCCGGATCCCGGCAGGTGGTGCTGGCGTCGCCCCGATCGTTCTGTGCGGGGGTGGACCGAGCGATCGAGATCGTGGAGCGCGCCCTCGAGCGCTACGACCCGCCGATCTACGTCCGCCGCCAGATCATCCACAACAGCCACGTGGTCCGGGACCTGGAGCGGCGAGGCGCCGTCTTCGTCCGGGAGGTGGACCAGGTTCCGCCCGGCTCGCTGTTGGTCTTCGCGGCCCACGGGGTCTCTCCCGAGGTCCGGCGCCAGGCCGCCGAGCGCCAGCTCCGGGTGATCGACGCCACCTGCCCCCTGGTTGCCAAGGTCCACACCGAGGCCCGACGCTTCGCGGGCCAGGGATACGACATCGTCCTGGTCGGCCACCGCGACCACGAGGAGGTCGAGGGCACCCTGGGCGAGGCACCCGACCGCATCACCGTTGTCGCCACCGCAGCGGAGGTCGACGCCCTCGAGGTGGAGGCGTCCGACCGGGTGGCCTACCTCACCCAGACCACGCTGGCGGTCGGCGAGACCGACGAGATCGTCGACCACATCCGCCGCCGCTTCCCGGCTCTGGTGGGGCCACGCAGCGACGACATCTGCTACGCCACCCAGAACCGCCAGGAGGCCCTCGCCGCGATCACGCCGGATTGCGACCTGGTGCTGGTCGTGGGCTCGGCGAACTCGTCGAACTCGTTGCGCCTGGTCGAGGTGGCGAGGGCCGCAGGCAGACCAGCGCAGCTGATCGACGGGGTCGGCGACATCTCGCTCGACTGGCTCCGGGGGGTCCGCACCGTCGGCCTGACGGCGGGGGCCTCGGCTCCCGAGGACAAGGTCCAGGAGGTGGTCACCGCCATCGGATCGCTGGGTCCGGTGGACGTCACCGAACGGATCGTCCATCTGGAGGCGGTCAGCTTCCGTCTTCCCCAGGAGGTCCGCTGATGGGCATCCCCTTCCGCCAAGCGGTGCGCATGGGCACCTACTTGGCCCGAAATCGCCTCCGGGGCCGCGACAAGTTCCCGCTCATCGTGGAGCTCGAGCCCCTCTTCGCGTGCAACCTGGCCTGCCCCGGGTGCGGCAAGATCCAGCATCCCACCGAGGTCCTCCGCAAGCGGGTGTCGGTGGAGCAGGCCCTGGCCGCCATGGAGGAGTGCGGGGCGCCGATGGTGTCCATCGCAGGTGGCGAGCCCCTGCTGCACCCCGAGATCAGCGAGATGGTGCGCCAGCTGGTCGCCCGCAAGAAGTTCGTCTACCTCTGCACGAACGGGGTGCTGCTGCGCCGCAAGCTGCACCTCTTCGACCCCTCGGCGTACTTCTCGTTCGCGGTCCACGTGGACGGCCTCCGGGAGCGCCACGACCTCGCCGTCGACCGCGACGGCGTCTTCGACGAGGCTGTCGAGGCCATCCGCGCCGCCAAGGCCGCGGGCTTCCGGGTCACCACGAACAGCACCTTCTTCAACACCGACTCGCCCGAGACCGTCCGCCAGGTGCTCGACTACCTCAACGACGAGCTCGAGGTGGACTCGATGATGATCTCGCCCGCCTACGCCTACGAGAAGGCGCCGGACCAGGAGCACTTCCTGGGCGTCGAGCAGACCCGGGAGCTGTTCCGCGCGGCGTTCGCCGACGGCCGGCGCAAGCGATGGCGGCTCAACCACTCGCCGCTCTTCTTGGACTTCCTCGAGGGCAAGGTCGAGTACCAGTGCACCCCCTGGGGCATCCCCAGCTACTCGGTGTTCGGCTGGCAGCGGCCCTGCTACCTGATGGGCGACGGCTACGTCGACACCTACCAGGAACTGATCGAGACCACCGACTGGGATGCCTACGGGCGGGGCCGCGACGAGCGCTGCGCCAACTGCATGGCCCACTGTGGCTACGAGCCGTCGGCGGTGATCGCCACCACCCACTCCCTGCGGGAGTCGCTTCGGGCCGCGGTCGCCGGGTGATGCCATGACGTCGTATCTCGTACCCACCGACGTCGACATCCTGTCCGGGATCGAGGGTCCCGCCGACCTGCGCGACCTCGGGCCCGACGAGCTCGAAGTCCTCGCCGACGAGATCCGGGAGCGCCTGATCGACACGGTGGCCGCCACCGGCGGGCACCTGGGGTCGAACCTCGGGGCCGTCGAGCTCACCCTGGCGCTGCACCGGGTGTTCGACTCTCCGGCCGACGCCCTGATCTGGGACACCGGCCACCAGGCCTACGTGCACAAGATGGTCACGGGGCGCCACCGCGACTTCGGGGGCCTCCGCCAGCGGGACGGTCTCTCCGG
This sequence comes from Acidimicrobiales bacterium, assembly GCA_041611015.1. GTDB lineage: Bacteria > Actinomycetota > Acidimicrobiia > Acidimicrobiales > UBA8592 > JBFINV01. The sequence goes on from JBFINV010000007.1 coordinate 13,379, forward strand.
CTACCCGAACCGGGCCGAGAGCCCACACGACCTGGTGGAGAACAGCCATGCCTCCACTGCGCTCGGTTACGCCTCCGGCCTGGCGCTCGGTCGCCGCCACCGGGGCGACCGAGGAGCGGTGGTGGCCGTGGTGGGCGACGGGAGCCTCACCGGCGGGGTCGCCTACGAGGCCCTCAACAACATCGGCTGCGCCCAGCTCCCCGTGATCGTGGTCCTCAACGACAACGGGCGCTCGTACGCGCCGACCGTGACCAGGCTGACGGGCCCGGCGGGCTCGGCACGGTCGTTCTTCGGATCCCTCGGGTTGCACTACCTGGGTCCGGTCGACGGTCACGACGTCGGCGCCGTGGAGGCGGCGCTGGAGACGGTGCGGACCGCCACCTCGCCGGTGGTGGTGCACGTGCTCACCTGCAAGGGCCGGGGCTACCGGCCCGCCGAGGACGATCCGGTCAAGTGCATGCACGACACCGCGCCCTTCGACCCGAGCACCGGTGCCGGAGTGGGGGCCCGGCGCCCGGGTTACACGGACGCCTTCGCCGAGGCCATGGTCCGCATCGGCGAGCGGGACGACGTGTTCGCCATCACCGCAGCGATGCCCAGCTCCACGGGGCTGGCCCCGTTCGCCGAGCGCTACCCCGATCGCTTCATCGACGTGGGCATCGCCGAGCAGCAGGCGGTGACCGCCGCCGCAGGTCTGGCCATGGCGGGGGCCCGGCCGGTGGTGGCGGTGTACTCGACCTTCTTGAACCGGGCCTGGGACCAGGTCTACTACGACGTGGGCCTGCACGGGCTGCCGGTGGTGTTCTGCATAGATCGGGCGGGGATCACGGGCGACGACGGCGCCAGCCATCACGGGGTGCTCGACCTGGCGCTGCTCACCAAGGTGCCGGGGATGACCGTGCTGGCGCCGTCGTCGTTCCAGGAGCTGGAGCCCATGCTCCGCCACGCCCTCAACCTCGACGGCCCGGTGGCGATCCGCTGGCCCAAGGGGACCGCCCGTCAAGTGGCCGGCGGCGAGGTCGGCCGGGGCCTGCGGGCCCGCCGGCTGCGCCAAGGCGGCGACCTGTGCCTGCTGGCGGTGGGGAAGATGGTCGGGGTGGCCGAGGAGGCTGCTCAGCTGCTCACCGGTCGCGGCCTCGAAGCCGAGGTCTGGGACGTGCGCTGCGCCCGCCCCCTCGACGACGCCATGCTCGCAGCCGCTGCCCAGCACCGGATGGTTCTCACCCTGGAGGACGGCATCGCGGAGGGCGGCGTCGGCTGGCGCATCGCCGACGCCTTGGGCGACGGGCGTCCTGTCCCGACCGTGCTCGGGATCCCCACCCGCTACCTCCCCCACGGCAAGCCCGATCAGCTTCTCGCCGACCTGGGCCTCGACGCCGCCGGGGTGGCCGCCACAGCCGTGGAGCGCCACCGCCGCCTGGCGCGCCGCTAGGAGGCTGCGCACCAGATCCCGCCGTTGATCGGCGGACGCCCGGCTCTGTCATCTGCCACCGCTACGGTCTCGGTCACGCCGGCGCTCGCGGCCACGGCCTGCCTCCCTCTCCACCAGCGGCGAAAGGCAGGTTCTCATGCACGCCGTTCCCGACCCGACCCCGTGCTCGGGCGTCCTCACGTTCGACGAGGCCGTGCGCATGGGCCACGAGGTCACCGACGAGCTCTCGAACGGCCCGCCCGGGCACGGGGTGGTGGTGGCCGACCGGGACGACCAGACCGTGGCCCGAGCCGTGCTCGAGGGCAGCTTCAGCGTCGACCATGCCGTCGGCTGGGCCCTCGGCCTCCACTACGCCGCGGGCAGCTCGACGGCCCTGGTGATCTCGGCGCTGCCCTCGTGCGTCCAGTGCCTGGACCCGCTGCTGCTCTGGGAGTACGAGCGCATGCGACGGATGCTCGAGACCCTCGACCTCGAGCTGCGGGACTGGGTGGTCGACGACGGCTGCGCCACCCGCTCCATGGCCTACACCGCATCCCCGGACACCGCGTGGCTCACCGAACCCGCTCCCCGCCGCCGGGACCGCCTCACGCGGGTCGACCCCGGCCTGATCTGCGGGGGGAGCGACCACGGCGGCTGAGGACCCCGGCGTCGCCGGAGGGCCGGGTGGGCCTCGTTGCGCGCCACGGCGTCGGCCGGGGCGGTCACTACGCTCGCGTCATGCCCGCCGACCGTCCGTGCCGCCGAGCCCCGGCCCTCATCTGCGTCCTGGTGCTGGTGCTGGCGGCGTGCGGCGGCGACGACCCCGAGCTGTCCGGGATCGAGGGCCCGCCCACCCCCCGGAACACGTCGACGCCCGTGCCCGAACCCACGGCCACCAGCGACCCCACGCCCGACCAGGCCGCGGGTGACGACACGGCAGCGGGCGAGGCCGATGGCGGCGGGGAGGCGGGCGCCGACGACCCGGGAACGACCGACGGATCCGGGGGCGGGGCCGTGGTCCCCACCCCCACCCAGGGAGCGGTGTCGGGGGAACCCGCCTTCACGGCGGCGTCCAAGCTCACCACGGTCGGCCTGGACGAGGTCTTCTTCGGCGATCCCGTCGACTTCGCGGCCGAGGTGGCCAGCACCACCTGGACCGGCCTGCCCCCGGAGGGCTCGCGTCCCCAGTGCTTCACGGTGCAGCCCGCCACCGGCCCGACGGGGATCTTCTTCACGGTGATCGACGGGTTCATCGAGCGGGTCGACATCTCCAACCCGATCATCACCACCCGGTCGGGCGCCGGGGTGGGCTCCACCGAGGCCGACCTGGTCGAGCTCTTCGGCGACCGGCTGGACGTCACCGACGTCGAGAGCGGGCGCGAGGTCATGTTCGTCCCCACCGACGCCCGGGACCGCCAGTTCCGGATCATCTGGACCACCGACGGCGCCACGGTGGTGAGCATGCGCGCCGGGCGAGCTCCCTTCGTGCTCGCCTCCTCGCCCTGCGGTTGAGGGCATCGGTCGCGGCAATGGCCATCCTGATCGACCGGCCCCTGTGGTGGCACCGCGGCGAGCGCTGGTCCCACCTGATCAGCGACCAGAGCTACGACGAGCTCCATCGCTTCGCGGACCAGCTCGGCATCCCCCGCCGCGCCTTCCAGGGCGACCACTACGACGTGCCTGCCCGCTACTGGGAGGCCTGTCTCGAGCTCGGCGCCGTGCCCACCGACAGCCGCGAGCTGGTCCGGCGGCTGCGGGCCGCTGGTCTGCGCAAGAGGCCCGGGCCTCGCTGATGGCCCTGCGCCGCTACCGCCCGATGAAAGCGGTGAGCGGTTCCCTTCCCGTCGATGAGGGCTGGGCCTACGAGCTGAAGTGGGACGGCATGCGGGCCATCGCGGCCAACACCGACCGGGGTGTGGTCGCCCACAGCAGCCGGCTCAACGACATCACCCCCCGCTTCCCCGAGCTCGCGGGCCTGGGGGATCTGTTCGGTGGCATGGAGGTGGTCGTGGACGGCGAGCTGGTGGCGCTCGGGGAGGACGGGCTCCCGAGCTTCGGGCGACTCCAGGGGCGCATGCACCTGACCCGAGCGCACGACATCGCGCGGCGGTCCCTCGAGATCCCGGTGGTGTACGTGATCTTCGACGTCCTGGTGGTCGATGGCAGCGAGACCCTGTCCCTCCCCTACGACGACCGGCGCACCCTCCTCGAGTCACTGGTCGAGCCCGGGCCCACCTGGCAGCTGGCGTCGGTCCACCACACCGGGCCCCGGGAGCTGCTCAGGGCCGTCGCCGAACGGGGCATCGAGGGACTGGTGGCGAAGCGGCGGAGCTCGACGTACCAGGAGGGGCGGCGCTCAGCGGACTGGGTGAAGGTCAAACCCCGGCGCCGCCAGGAGCTGGTGGTCGGAGGCTGGTTGTCGGGCGAGGCCGGCCGGTCCGAGCGCATCGGGGCCCTGCTGGTGGGCTATCACGACGGCGCCGGTGCTCTCTGCTTCGCCGGCAGGGTCGGCAGCGGGCTCACGGAGGCCGAGGTGACCGCACTGCTCGGGGTCCTGCGTGACCGGCCGGAGAACCGCTCGCCGTTCGCCGGTCCGGTCCCCGCGGTGCGAGGCCGCCAGATCCACTTCGTGGAGCCCGAGGTGGTGGTCGAGGTGGCCTTCGCCGAATGGACCGCCGAGGGGATCCTGCGCCACCCCGTCTACATGGGACGCCGGGCCGACGCCGACCCCACCTCGGTGGTGCGGGAACCGGACCCCGCACCATGACCTGGTGGCCGAGCCGGTTCGGACCGGAGCCCGAGCGACGCCAGCGAATCCTGCACCGTGACCGTCGCCGTGCGAGACTCTGGGTCGGTGGTCCCTCTCCCACTCGCGTCCCGGAGCGCCGATGCGGGCGATCGCGTCCCCCGCGGTCGCACGCGGCAGCATCCGGCCTCGTGCCCGACCCAGGAGCCCGCCACCTAGTGGACAGCGACGACCAGATCGAGCTGGAGCTGCCAGGCTCGCCCGAGTACGGCCGGGTGGCGCGCATCGCTGCGGCTCACCTGGCGCTGCGCCGCGGGTTCTCCCTGAACGAGATCGACGACCTGCGGCTGGTGATGGACGAAGCGGTGGTGATGCTGCTGGGGCCCGGGTCGGACGCGGAGCGCCTCGACATCACCTACACCGTCGACGGGGACACCGTGAAGGTCGTCGCCACCGCGGTCACCGCCCACGACGAACCGCTGCCCGTCGACCGGGTCGAGCGCTTCGCCGAACTGGTGGGCGAGCTGATCGACGAGTACACCATCGACCGGGCCGGGCGCCGGCTGGTCCTCACCAAGACGACCGTCTCCGGCTCCTGAGAAGCCGGGCCCGGGTCAACGCCCGGTGGACCCGAACCCACCCGCGCCCCGGACCGAGTCGGGCAAGGACTCCACCTCCACGAAGCGGACGTGCTCGACCCGCTGGATGACCAACTGGGCGATCCGCTCACCCCGGGTGATCTCGAAGGGCTCGTCGGGGTCGGTGTTGACCAGGAGGACCTTCAGCTCCCCCCGGTAGCCGCTGTCGACCAGGCCGGGCGTGTTCAGGCAGGTGACGCCGTGCCTCAGCGCCAGCCCGCTGCGGGGCTGCACGAACCCGGCGTACCCCTCGGGGATGGCGACGGCGAGACCGGTCGAGACCAGGGCCCGACCGCCCCTGGGCGCCAGGATCACGTCGGCGGCCGCGAGGAGGTCGCAGCCGGCGTCGCCGTCGTTGGCGTAGGCCGGGAGCGGCAGATCCGGGTCGAGCCGTTTCACCAGGATTTCCATCACGGGCGCACCCTAACCAACGGCCGGTCCGGTGGCCGGGACGAGCCGTTTCACCAGGAGTTCCATCACGGGCGCACCCCAACCAACGGCCGGTCCGGTGGCCGGGCCGCGGCGGCAGCACCAGGATTTCCATCACGGGCGCACCCCAACCAACGGCCGGTCCGGTGGCCGGGACGAGCCGTTTCACCAGGATTTCCATCACGGGCGCACCCCAACCAACGGCCGGTCCGGTGGC